>JAUXXN010000405.1 GCA_030684755.1 Hydrogenophaga sp. | reverse complement strand
CTGGCTCAGGTTGGCCATGAGGTGCAGCATTTCTTCTTTGGTGGCCTGGCCGCTGCGCACCATGTAGCCGCCGCTGGTGAGCAGGCCGCCCACGCGGTCGTGCAGGTCTTGCACAAAGCTTTTTTGCTGCTTTTGCAGCTCTTGCATCAGCTCCATTTGCCGCAGGGCGGTGTGCTGTTGGTCGAGTTGCTGGGCCTGTTGGGCCAGTTTTCGTTGCAGCTCGGCTTTGTGCTGTTCAGCCGTGTGCATGGCCTGGATGTAGCGCCGGTTGGTGACGTACATGAACACGATAAAGCTGAGGATGACGCCGATTTGCATCAGATGAAAATGGTCGGGGTGTGCTTGGTTGGTGAGGGTGTAGAGGTCGTGCGCTCCAAAGGCAAACAGCAGCCAGTTGCCGGTGCAGATGAGAAAAATTTCTCGGCTGGGGCGTTTGAACGCGTGCCGAGTCAAAAACACCGAGCAACCCATGTAGATCAGCAGGTTGATGTTGTGCTGAAAAATCAGGGCCTGTTTTTCCCAGCCCCAGGCGGGCATGGAGATGAGGGTGATGAGTGCGGCGTAGAGCAGCAGGGCGGTGCGCAGGCGTGGCAAGGCCAGGTTTTCAAAGGTGAAGGCAAACAAGAAGGTGTAGACGATGATCCAGTTGATGGAGGCATCTTCGGCCCAGCTCAGCCAGACGGCGAGGCCGTCGTGGGCCACGTCGTGGGTGTACTGAAACCCTGAAGCCAGCCAGATGACGGCGTTGGCAAAGAGCAGAAAGTACATGGGCTCACGGGACCGACCCAGCGCCAACTGCAGGGATGTGAGGGCCAGCGCCAGCGCAATGATGCCGGCAGCGTTGGAAATACCCGCATGCCAGAAGTTGCGCTGGCGCCAGGCTTGATCAATGTCGCTCATGTGGCCCACAAACAGGGAGCCCATGGCGTAGCCGATGTCTGGCTGGTGGGTGATGGCAATGAGGATGTCGGGTGCGGTGCTTTGGGCCTGGGTGGGTGGCAGCGGTAAGCGCAGGGGCACGTTCCCGGTGGCGCGCCAATTGGGCAAATTGGTTTGCACCAATTGGCCGTTGACCCACACGGCCCAAGGCCCGCCCATGACGCGGTTGCCCATGAGGCCCAGGCCGCCGTGGATGCTATGGGCAGGTGGGTTGTGCCATTCGGGGGGGAGCTGGATGCGAAACCAGGCCCGGGCCACCGGTGCTTGGGCGGGCAGGTCGGTGTAATCGGGCATTTCCATGCTGCTGGGCAGGGCCACAGGCTGCCAGTCGGCCTGAGCCAAATTGGGGGGCTGGGCGCCAACGGTTTGCAGGTAGGGGGTGAGAAATTCCGCCTCTCCGAGCAGCTCAATCCACAGGTCTGCGGCTTCGATCCGTGTCAGTGTGGGGTTGGTTTGCGGCATGAGCGCCAGCAACAGGATGAACAGCGACAGGGGCAGCGCCCCCAGCACAAAGGCCCAGAACTGAAGCCGCTGGACGCGGGTGGCGTCAGCCAATGATGCCTTGGCGACGCGCTTCCAGAACTGCCGCAGTTTTGTCGCTGGTGCCCAGTTTTGCATACAGGTTCTGCGAATGGGTTTTGATGGTGTGGGCGCTGACACCCATTTCAACGGCGCATTGGGTCAGGTCGTATTTTTGCCCCAAGAGCGTGATCAGTTCCTGTTCGCGCGGGGTGAGCGTGGTGTGTAGCTGGTGCAGGCATGCATACAGTTGGCGGGCCAGGCGACCTGCCTCGGTTTCGTCCATGCCCATCACGGGTTGCAGTTCGTCAAACCGGTAGCCGTTGGCTATTTGCTGCAAAAAGACCGGACCTTTGGGGTGCGCTTGTAAACAGGGGGCACACGCCGGATGCTGGAATGCCCGCCGGAAAATTCGGGCCAAGGCGGCGTTGAGCGGGCTTCGGCCTTGGGCCAGTTCGCGCACGCTGTCAACCCAGGTGGCGGGGTCGGTGCTTTTGTCGATGTAGCCCACGGCACCGGCGCGCACGGCGTCCATCAGGTTGGCTTCGTTGCGGTGTGCGGTGAGCACGGCACTGTTGCAGGGTGTGCCCCACAGCCTGGCGGCCCGGCGAATGAGCGTAACCCCGTCGCCACCCCGGGGAAGGCACAGGTCGGCCAGCAAAATGTCGGGCCGGCTGGCCTCGATCAGCTGCAAGGCCTCTGCGTAGTTGGTGGCCACGCCGGTTATTTTCAAATCGGTGGTGTTTGCAAAGGCTTGCACCAAGGCTTCGCAAACGTCGGGGTGGTCTTCGACAATCAAGATACCGGTCACACAGGCTCCCTGCCATATTTTGGATAAACGCCATTGGCGTATCCAAATGTTAATGCAACTGGGAACCCGCTTGTTGGCTCTGTCAGCCCGACAAACCCCGCTCCATCACCGCCACAACCTCGTCGGCAAAGGCGGCGTAGCTCATGGGGCCACCGGGACGCAGCCAGGTGAAAGTCCAGTTGATCATGCCGAACAGGATCATGGTGAGCGCGGTCTGGTTGACTGGGGTGACGCGTTGGGGGTAGGCGCGTTTCAAGAAACGGGTGAAGGCGGCCACCACGTCACGCTGGCGGTTCAAGATCAGTTCGCGCTGGGAGTCGCCCAAGAATTTGGTGTCGGAGACCAGCGACACGTGGCGCGTGGCGGAGTGCTCGTATTCAGCCAAAAAGGCACGAACCAGCTCGCTAAGCGCGTCGCGCTCGCTCAGGTTTTTACGCTCGGCCCGAGCTTCAGACTCGCCAATGAGGGCCAGCAGGCGCTGGGTGTAGCGGTCAAGCAGGTCAAACAAAATGGCTTCTTTGCTCTCGTAATAGTGGTAAAGCCGCGCCTTGCTGGTGCCGCAGGCGGTGGCGATGTCGTTCATGCTGGCGGCGGGAAAGCTCTGGCGGGCGAAGCACTGAGAAGCCACGTCCAGAATCTGTTCGCGTTTGAGGTCGTGGGAGGCGGATTTGGGGCGGGCCATGGGGCCGCATTGTCCCATCCACGGGCGCTTGCATCGCCGGGGTGTTTAAGGGGTTGAACCTTCGAGGCTTTACAGTTCGGCACCAGCGTACCGATACTCGGTCTTTTGACCCAAAAACCCATGACCTCCACCCGTAGAAACTTCATCCTTGGCTCCGTGGCAGCGGCTGGTGCGCTGGTGCTGGGCTGGTCGGTGCTGCCACCGCGCCAGCGGCTGCTGACCGACGACCCCTTGCCGCTGGCGCCCGACCAGGCCGCCTTTAATGGCTGGGTCAAGATCGGCGCCGATGGCACGGTAACGGTGATCATGAGCAAGAGCGAAATGGGCCAGGGTGTGCTGACCTCGCTGTCCATGCTGCTGGCCGACGAGCTGGACGCCGACTGGGACCGCGTCACCACCGAGATGGCGCCTATCGACAAAATCTACAACAACACCAGCATGGTGGTGGACGGCTTGCCGTTTCACCCCGACAGCCAGGGCCTGACGCGCCGCTTGGCCAGCCACTTCACGGCCAAGGCCATGGGACATGTGGGCGAGATGGTGACCGGTGGCTCGTCCAGCGTGAAAGACCTGTGGTTGCCCATGCGAGAAGCGGGTGCGGCGGCGCGCCAGATGCTGCTGGCGGCAGCAGCGCAACAGTGGGGCGTGGCACTCGCCGACTGCCGCACCGAGCGCGGCCAGGTGTTGGGCCCCAGCGGGCAAGTGGCGGGCTACGGCTCGCTCGTAGCGGCGGCCGCGTTGGTGGGGGTGCCGTCCACCACCATGCTGGTGTTGTTGTAGATTTTGTC
>JAUXXN010000396.1 GCA_030684755.1 Hydrogenophaga sp. | reverse complement strand
GGCACCACGCCGGCGCGGGTCCAGGCGCGGTCACCGCTGCCTTGTTTCACGGTCTGGCGCGTGCCGTTGATGTGGTAGCTGGCTTCCATGTAATACACCAGCGGCAGGTCCAGCACGTCGAGCCACACCACCGGGTCGGTGCCGTCGTGGCCGTGTTCGTGCCACAGGCCGGTGGGCGTCAAGATCAAATCGCCCCTGCTCATGGGGCATTTTTCGCCGTCGACCGTGGTGTAAGCGCCCTCGCCTTCCACAATCATGCGCACCGCGTTGGGTGTATGGCGGTGGCTGGGCGCCCACTCGCCGGGCAGCAGCAACTGCATGCCCAAGTACATGGCGGGGCTGGCCTTCATGTTCTCCAGCCCGTGGCCCGGGTTGGCCAGCACCAGCACGCGGCGCTCAGCCTTTTCAATCGGCGTTAGTTCACCGGCTTTGAGCAGCAGCGGCTTGAGCGTGGCGTAAGGCCAGTGGATGGCCTGCGTGGCGCGGGTGGGCGTGCCCGGCGGCAACACCGCGCGCAGGCTGGGCCACAGCGGCACCAGGTTCAGCGCCTTCAGGTCGTCGCGGTAATCTTGCGGCAGGTCTTCGAGTCGTCCGAGTTCGTGGCCCATGGGGTTCTCCAAGTAGATTCAAAAAGTGTTGGCGGTGGTTTTCCTGCCCCCATCCCAACCTTCCCCCAGAAGGGGAAGGAGTCAAGCGGGGAAAAGGGCCGACGGGGAAAAGCTCCAGCGGTGTAGGCGTTCCGGGGGTTCCTGTCTTGCTCCCTCCCCCTCTGGGGGAGGGTTGGGGTGGGGGCTCCCCGGGGCCGTTGCGCAGATCATTCAAATGCTCAAACAGTTCTTCACATTCCAGCCATACAGCCATTCCATCGCGTCGTAGAACCGCTCTTGGCTACGACCCTTCCACAGGCTGTTGCGCACCAAACGTTCCACACCGGCCGCGTGGTACAGGCGACCCATTTCTCGCCCGCTCAGCACAATGCGCGCCGTGCGCGTCACGCGGCTTTGCTGGTACAGCGCCAGCGCCTTTTCCCAGTGGTTGTTGTTCACGCGCAGCGCCTCGCCCAGCGTGACGGCGTCTTCCATCGCCATGCAGGCGCCCTGAGCCATGTACTGCGTGGTGGGGTGGGCGGCGTCGCCCAGCAAAGTGGCGCGGCCAAACACCCAGGTGCCAATGGGCTCGCGGTCGGCGGTGGCCCAGCGCTTCCAGGTCTTGGGCAGCTCAATGAGTTGGCGCGCTTGGGGGCTGATGCCCTGAAAGTAACTTTCTACCTCTTCCTTGCTGCCGTCCGTCACGCCCCAGGTTTCTTGCTGGCGGCTGTGGAAGGTCACCACCACGTTGTATTGCTCGCCGCCGCGCAGCGGGTAGTGCACCAAGTGGCACTTGGGTCCCGCCCACAGGCTGGCGGCGTTCCAGCGCAGGTCTTCGGGGAAATCGGCCTTGTCCACCACCGCGCGGTACACCACATGGCCGGTCACACGCGGTGGGTCGTTCACATACTGCGCGCGCACCACCGACTTGCCACCGTCGGCCCCAATCAGCGCCTGGCCCACCCAGCGCTTGCCGTTCTGGTCAATCGCTGTCACGGTGTGGTTGGCTTCGTCCTGTTCAATCTGGTTGATGTGGGTGCTGGTAAAAAATTCGACCTTTCCGGTTTCCACCGCGCCTTCCAACAAAGACTTGTGCACATCCACACGGTGGATCACGGCGTAAGGGTTGCCAAAGCGCGCACGAAAGGCTTCGCCCGTTTCAATCTTGCCCACTTGGTACCCGTCGATGGCGTCGTGCATCACGATGTGGTCGGTGTACACGGCACGGCCCCGCGCCTTGTCGCCCACGCCCAGCGCGTCAAACGCGTGGAATGCGTTGGGGCCCAGCTGGATGCCCGCACCGATTTCACCGATTTCGGCAGCTTGTTCAAACACCTGGACCTTGAAGCCCCGGCGCACCAAGGCGAGGGCGGCGGCCAGGCCACCAATGCCACCTCCGGCGATCAGGACGGGAAGTTCGGACTGTACGTTGCTCATGGAGTTCTCCAATTTAAACACTGCATACATATCATCAGTATGCTTACTATAAGTGTAGTGCTAACATGAAAGTCTGCAAAGCACGGGTTTTCCCTGATCGTTTTTCTACATGAAAAAAATCCCAACCACCAGCATCGACATCGACCAGCAACCCGGGCATGCCATTCGCCGCTTGCATCAAATCTCAGTGGGCATTTTTCTGCAAGAGGCGGGCGATTTGGGCGTCACCCCGGTGCAGTACGCGGTCTTGCAAACCGTGGGCAACCAGCCCGGTATTGACCAACGCACGCTGGCGCGCAACATAGCGCTGGACGCATCCAACACCGGTGGCGTGGTGGACAGGCTGGAAGCGCGTGGCTGGCTGGAGCGCAAGACCTCGCCCGAAGACCGGCGTGCCCGCCAGCTCACCCTC
Source organism: Hydrogenophaga sp. (assembly GCA_030684755.1). Classification (GTDB taxonomy): domain Bacteria; phylum Pseudomonadota; class Gammaproteobacteria; order Burkholderiales; family Burkholderiaceae_C; genus Hydrogenophaga. The sequence goes on along the minus strand of JAUXXN010000396.1, from coordinate 5,940 downwards.
ACCCTCGCAGGCGAACAAGCCCTGCGCGACGCCATCCCGGTGATGCTGCGCGCGCAAGAGCACATCTTGGCGCCTCTGAACGAGGACCAGCGCAGCACCTTCATGGCGCTGCTGCAGCTGCTGGTGACGCAAAACAACGAACTCAGCCGCGCACCGAGCGACGCCACGGGCCGGTGAGCGGGCGGCGGAGCCGCACCGCCAGCCTCGGTGAGCCCCAGGAGTCTGTCTGACTTGGAAATCGCCTACTGCGACTCGATCCGAATTCCCATGCGCTCGGCCCGCTTGGCCCAGAGCTGGCGGGCCAGTTGCTGCATGTCTTCGACTTTGTCGCCTTCGTCCAGAATTTCGATACCCAAGAGGGTTTCCACCACATCCTCCAGCGTCACCAGTCCCTTGGTTTCACCGTATTCGCCCACCACCACGGCAATGTGGTGGCGCATCTCCAGCAGGGTTTCGAGCAGGCGCGTCAGGGGGGTCGTGTCGAGCACCGAAATGATCTCGCGTTTGAAGCTGGAGATCGGGACATCCGCTTTGCCTTGGTTAAGCGCCACCAGCAGGTCTTCCCGCAACACGAAACCGTCGATGGAGTCGATGTTGAGGCTGTAGATGGGCATGCGAGAAAAAGGCATTTTTTCGGGCTGGTTCAAGGCGGCCTGAACGGTCAGGTCTTTCTGCAACGCGGAGACGACGATGCGCGGCGTCATGATGGCGCTGGCCTCCACCGACTTGAAGAGAAACAGGTTGCGGATGATTTTGGATTCGCGGTCGTTGATCTGGCCCTGCTCTTGGCCAATACCGGCCATGGCCACGAACTCCTCGCGGCTGAAATTGTTGTGGTTTTTGCCACCCGAGATGAGCTTGGTGAGTTTTTCCGATACCAAGATCAGCGGATACATCGTCTTGATGAGCACGTTCACAAACAGCGCCGTTGGGCCCGTGAGCTGGCGCCAGTACACCGCACCCAGCGTCTTGGGAACGATCTCGGACAGAAACAGAATCAGCAGCGTCATCACCACCGAGAAAACGCCAAACCAAGCGCTGCCGAACACCGCTGTGGCTTTGGAGCCTGCACCAATGGCTCCCACGGTATGCGCGATGGTATTCACCGTGAGGATGGCCGCCAGCGACTGGTCAATTTTTTCTTCCTTGAGCCGACGCAGGAGTTCGGCTTTTTTGGGTTGCAGTTCCTTGAGGCCCGCGATGTACGAGGGCGTGATGCTGAGCAAGGTGGCTTCTGCTATCGAACACATGAATGAGAACAGCAAGGCCAAGACAACGTACAACAGGAGCAAGAAGGCATCGCTGCTCACCGACACGTTGGCGATGGCGTTAAGGGACTCGGGTAACAAAGGGGATGGGTCCATGACAGGGGTGGTGATGTGAAAAATGAGAAATTCGGGGCAGGGAAACCGGCTTCTGGGAGAGGGCAGGGCAATGCCATTCCAAACGGCCAAAAGGTGCAAGCAGCAACGCTCACAGCGGCGAGAGAGGTGGAGCGTTGGGGGGCGTGTTTGATGGGTCCATGGGCATGGACCAAAGCGCCATCAGGTGTGGGCGCAGCCGCGAGGCGGTCTGAGCAGCGTCTCAGGTGCGAGACCAGCGGGTTTTGCACCAGGCGCAGCCGCCGATTCGGGTGTGGCCAGTGTCAGACCTAGAAGAGCCAAGTGCTGGGAGTGCACATCGGGCAATTCCGGCTGAATGTCGATCAGTCCGTGCACCGGTGCACCGTTGAACAGCCCAACCCCTTGCAGGCCCTGCGTCAAGTGGATGGTTGCCTGGACAGTCTGTTGTGGCGCGCTGTCAGGCGCATTCGGGTGGTTTGCTGTCGCGAACGAAAAAGAGACCATGCCCACCAGAAACAGGAGAGCGGATAGCGTGGAGGTCCAGCGGAACATGATGGGCATTGTAGGGCCGACACCGTTGTGCGTACGGATCGCGCTGGCCTGCAGGGGCGCTTGTTCCACGGGCGGTAAACCAGTTGTAGCACGGCTGTAACCGGTTTCACAGATAATTGAAATCAAATTACAAACCCCCGCTCCCCCATCCCCACAAGAGACTGTTTCCATGCCCCAACGCGCCACCAAGATCGTCGCCACACTCGGCCCCGCTTCCAATACCCCAGAGATGCTCGAAGCCATGATCCGCGCGGGCGTCAACGTGGTGCGGCTGAACTTCTCGCATGGCAAGGCACAAGACCACATCGACCGCGCCGAGATGGTGCGCGAAGCCGCCCAGCGGGCCGGCCGCGAGGTCGGCATCATGGCCGACTTGCAAGGCCCCAAGATCCGGGTGGGCAAATTTGCCGAAGGCAAAGTGATGCTGGAGCCCGGCCAGCCCTTTGTGTTGGACGCGTCACGCAGCGCGCTGGGCGACATTCAGGGCGTGGGCCTCGACTACAAAGAGCTCCCGCGCGATGTGAAAGCCGGTGACACGCTGCTGCTCAACGATGGCCTGATTGTGCTGACCGTGGACAAAGTGATCGGCCCGGCGGTACACACCACCGTCAAAATGGGCGGCGAGTTGTCCAACAACAAAGGCATCAACAAACAAGGCGGCGGCCTGACCGCCCCGGCCCTGACGGCCAAAGACATGGAAGACATCAAAACCGCCATGAGCCTCAAGGCCGACTACGTGGCGGTGAGCTTCCCGAAAAACGCCACCGACATGGAGCTGGCCCGCCAGCTGTGCAACATGGCAGGCGAGTCCATGGGCCACCGGCCTGCACTGATCGCCAAGATTGAACGCGCCGAGGCCATTCCTGAGCTGGCCAACATCTTGAAAGTGTCCGACGGCATCATGGTGGCGCGTGGCGACTTGGCGGTCGAGGTGGGCAACGCCACCGTGCCGGGCCTGCAAAAACACATGATCAAGCTGGCGCGCCAGATGGACAAAGTGGTCATCACCGCCACGCAGATGATGGAGAGCATGATCGTCAACCCCGTGCCCACACGCGCCGAGGTGAGCGATGTGGCCAATGCCGTGCTCGACGGCACCGACGCTGTGATGCTCAGCGCCGAAACCGCCGCTGGCAAATACCCGCTGGAAACGGTGATGGAAATGGCCAACATCTGTCACGAAGCCGAAAAAACCGACTACGACCCGCTGGAAGACGACTTTGTGGGCGCCCACTTCACCCGCATCGACCAAGCCATTGCCATGGGCGCGCTGTTTACCGCGCACCATCTCAAAGCCAAAGCCATTGTGGCCCTGACCGAATCGGGTTCTACCGCGCTGTGGATGAGCCGCCACAGCGTGCGCATGCCTATTTACGCCGTCACATCCAGCTTGAGCGCGCAACGCAAAATGACGCTGTACCGCAACGTGCGCCCGCTGTTCATGGACACCAGCGCCGACCGCGACACCGCGCTGGCCGACGTGGAAGCGCACCTGAAATCGCGCGGCATTGTGCAAACCGGCGACTTGTACGCCATCACCGTGGGCGAACCCATGGGCCAGCCCGGCGGCACCAACACGTTGAAGCTCTGCCGGGCCAGTTAAAGAGCACCTTCAGCCTGGTCTGGCCATGGTGGGCGGTGTTGATGCCTCGCCCTAAGGGGTTTTGTCATCGGTCCGCAAGGCACCAAGCGCTAGAATTCCCCTCAGTTACAACCCGGTTACCAACTGTTTTAGGGGATATTCATGGCTCTCGTTTCCATGCGCGAACTGCTCGACCACGCTGCGGCCAACGGTTACGGCATTCCAGCTTTCAACGTCAACAACCTCGAACAGGTGCAGGCCGTGATGTCGGCTGCCGACGAGGTGGGCGCACCCGTCATCTTGCAGGCCAGCGCAGGCGCTCGCAAATACGCCGGTGAAGCCTTCATCAAACACCTGATCCAGGCCGCTGCCGAGATGTACCCGCACATCCCGCTGGTCATGCACCAAGACCACGGCACCAGCGTCAAGATTTGCCAAGGCGCTATCGATCTGGGCTTTGGCTCGGTCATGATGGACGGCTCGCTCATGGAAGACGGCAAGACCCCCGCCAGCTTCGACTACAACGTGGACGTGACCCGCAAAGTGGTGGACATGGCGCACAAAGTCGGCGTCACCGTCGAGGGCGAACTGGGCTGCCTGGGCAATCTGGAAACCGGCGACGCGGGCGAAGAAGACGGCATTGGCGCCGTGGGCAAGCTAGACCACAGCCAGATGCTGACCGACCCCGAAGAAGCCGCCACGTTCGTGAAGGCCACCCAGCTCGACGCCCTGGCCATCGCCATCGGCACCAGCCACGGCGCCTACAAGTTCAGCCGCCCGCCCACCGGCGACATTCTGGCCATCAGCCGCGTGAAAGAAATCCACGCCCGCATCCCCAACACCCACCTGGTGATGCACGGCAGCTCCAGCGTGCCGCAAGACCTGCTGGCCATCATCAACCAGTACGGCGGCCAAATGAAGCAGACCTACGGTGTGCCCGTATCCGAGATTCAGGAAGCCATCAAGCACGGTGTGCGCAAGATCAACATCGACACCGACATCCGCATGGCCATGACCGGCGCGGTGCGCAAGTTCATGGCTGAAAACCCCGAAAAGTTTGACGCCCGCGAATGGCTCAAGCCTGCCCGCGAAGCCGCCAAAGCCATCTGCAAACAGCGCTACATCGAGTTCGGCTGCGAAGGCCAGGGCAGCAAGATCAAGGGCGATAACCTGAGCGTGATGGCCGAGCGCTACGCACAGGGCGCGCTGGCGCAGTTGGTGAAATAAGGCGCCCGCACGCGGTTGGCGTGCCCGGCTGCCTTGGCTTCTTGCGATAATCCGCAGGAATGGTTCGAAGCCCGTTGGCTGTTCAACGGGCTTTTTTCTTGGCGTTTTCCTTTGCATTTTTTACGGCGCATCGAACATGACCTCTGCCCTGCACACCTCCGCCCTCACGTCTTTGCCCTTGCTCGCGCGCGGCAAGGTTCGCGACAACTACGCCGTGGGCGATGACCGCATCTTGATGGTGGCCTCAGACCGCATCAGCGCGTTTGACGTGATCATGGGCGAGCCTATTCCCGGTAAAGGCGAACTGCTCACCCGGCTCAGCCTGTTCTGGTTTGACCAGCTCGGCCCCAAGGGGTTGAACATTTGTCCGATCCACCTCACCGGCGACGCGCCCGAGGGCGTGGTGTCTGCCGAAGAAGCGCCGCAGGTGGCGGGCCGTTCCATGCTGGTGCAGCGCTTGAAACCCATTCCGGTCGAGGCTGTGGTGCGCGGTTATTTGGCTGGCAGTGGCTGGAAGGAATACCAAGACAACCAAGCTGTGTGCGGCGTGAAGCTGCCCGCCGGTTTGCAAAACGCGTCCAAGCTGCCTGAACCGATTTACACCCCGGCGGCCAAGGCCGAGATGGGTGAGCACGACGAGAACATCACGTTCGAGCAAACCGTGGCCATGATCGGCCCCGAGCTGGCCGCGCAGATCCGCGACATCTCCATTGCCCTGTACAAGGCGGCGGCTGAAATTGCGTTGAAGAAGGGCATCATCATTGCCGACACCAAGTTTGAATTTGGCCTGGACAAGGCCGGCAAGCTGGTGCTGATGGACGAGGTGCTGACGCCCGACAGCTCGCGCTACTGGCCGCTTGAGAGCTACGTGGTGGGTCAGAATCCACCCAGCTACGACAAGCAGTTTTTGCGCGACTGGCTGGAAACCGCCAAGGTTAACGGCAAGCCCTGGGACAAGACGCCGCCCGCGCCGCGCCTGCCCAAAGAGGTGATAGAGAAGACCTCGGCCAAATACCAGGAAGCGCTGGCGCGCATGTTGGGCTGAGCGGCTGAGGGCGCTCAGCGCTCCACCGAAAACCCCGGCGCCAGCGCCTCCCGCAGGTGCGCCACAAACGCCGTCACGGCGCGCGGCACATGGGCCGAATACGGGCGGATGGCGTAAAGCTGTTCGGCAAAAGCCCCCACCGGTTTCCAGCCAGGCAACACCTGCACCAGCTTGCCCGCCAGCAGGCTGGC
>JAUXXN010000394.1 GCA_030684755.1 Hydrogenophaga sp. | reverse complement strand
AGGGTGCCAGTTAAAAGGCAGGATGTGCAGCGTCTGGTCGAGTGTGGTGACGACCCAGTCCAACACCCACAAGGTGATGATCAAGGGCACAAGAACCAACAGGCCAGACAACAGCCATTTGCGAAAGGAGGGCATCCGAGGATTCTCAGGTCGATGTCGGTGTCGAACCAGAGGCGGGGGCGGGTGCAGGCGCAGCAGCCGGTGCAGGGGCCGAAGCAGGCGCAACACCAGCTGCTGCCGAATCAGCCGCTGGCTTGGGGGCGCTCTCTGCTGTCTGCGCGGAGCCATCCGCCGCCGCTGGCGCTGCGGTGTTGCCACCACGGAAATCGGTGACGTACCAGCCTGAGCCCTTGAGCTGAAAACCGGCCGCAGTCAGCTGTTTGCGAAAGCTGGGCTGACCACAGGCGGGGCAAACGCTCAGCGGGTCATCGGACATTTTTTGCAACACGTCCTTGGCATGGCCGCAGGACTCGCACTTGTAGGCATAGATGGGCATGACGTGAACCTGTGAATGGACTTTGAAGTCGTTCTGCAGAACGCTGCGGCCAAAGGCCACACAGACGCTCCTTGGAGGGAACTCGAACGAAACCCGACATTATAAATTGGGGTGCAGTTGTTGCATGTCCACCTGTCAAGCCGTTTTCATGCTCTCACCACAGGCGCACGCGTACCAGCAACTGCATCACCAGCAGGCCCAGCAAAAAGCCCAGTCCGCCAGACAAAATGGCTTGCAAGAGGCGGTTGGTGCGTCGTTGCTCCGTCAACAAGCTCTCGAGTTCACGGCGCATTTCGTGGGGTTTGTGCTGCAAATAGTCGTGCAGCAGGCGCGGCAGCGCAGGTAGCAGTTTGGCGTATTGCGGTGCCTCGGCCTTGAGCTGCTCCAGCAGCTTCTTCGGGCCCACCTGCTCCACCATCCAGGTTTCCAGGAACGGCTTGGCCGTGTTCCACAGGTCCAGCTCCGGGTCTAGGTCGCGGCCCAGGCCTTCGATGTTGAGCAGTGTTTTTTGCAGCAACACCAGCTGCGGCTGTATTTCGACTTGAAAACGGCGCGAAGTTTGAAATAAACGCATCAGCACCATGCCGAGCGAAATTTCTTTCAAGGGCCGGTCGAAATACGGTTCGCACACAGCACGGATGGCCGACTCCAGTTCGTCAATGCGGGTGTCGGCGGGCACCCAACCGCTTTCCACATGCAACTCGGCCACGCGCTTGTAATCTCGCCGGAAAAAAGCGGTGAAGTTTTGCGCCAAATATTCTTTGTCGAACTCGGTCAGAGTGCCGACAATGCCGAAATCAAGCGAAATGTAGCGTCCAAACGTGTCTGGGGCCACGCTGACCTGGATGTTCCCGGGGTGCATGTCGGCGTGAAAGAAACCGTCGCGAAACACCTGGGTGAAGAAGATCGTGACGCCATCGCGCGCCAGCTTAGGAATATCCACCCCCAGGCGACGCAACTCGTCCACCTTGTTGATGGGCAGACCGTGCATGCGCTCCATCACCATCACTTCGGTATGGCAATAGTCCCAGAACATTTCGGGGATCAGCACCAAGTCCAAGCCCTGCATGTTGCGCCGCAGCTGAGCCGAATTGGCGGCTTCGCGCACCAGGTCCAGTTCGTCGTGCAGGTATTTGTCGAACTCGGCCACCACCTCTTTGGGTTTCAGGCGCTTGCCGTCCGACGACAGCGCATCCACCCAGCCAGCCATCATGCGCATGAGGCTCAGGTCTTTGTCGATCACTGGCAGCATGTTGGGTCGAAGCACCTTCACCGCCACCTCGCGCCCACCGTGACGACCATCGCGCAGGGTGGCAAAGTGCACCTGGGCAATAGACGCGCTGGCCACCGGCACCTGCTCGAAGTGTGAGAAAACCGCGTCCAGCGGCTTGCCAAAGGCACGCTCGATAGTGGCCACCGCCACGGCACTGGAAAACGGTGGCACCCGGTCTTGAAGTCGGGCGAGCTCGTCGGCAATGTCGGGCGGCAACAGGTCGCGCCGGGTAGACAGCACCTGGCCGAATTTCACAAAAATAGGGCCCAACCGCTCCAGCGCCTCGCGCAGGCGCTGGCCGCGCGGTGCGTCCAGGTTGCGCCCAATGGAAACAATGCGTGTCAGCAGCCGAATGCCCCGGCCCCGAAAGCTGGAGAGCACCAACTCGTCCAGCCCATAGCGCAACACCACCCAGACAATGAAAGCGCCGCGAAACAAACGACTCATGGGGCGGTTCCGTCGGCACCGGGCGCCGCTCTCGGGGTGGCGACGGGTGCGGGTGGGGTCGATGCGAAAGGTGAACGGGGAAAGCCCGGGGGTTTGCGCGCCACAAACGATTTGACGGCCTGAGCTGCCATGCGGGCAAAACGGCTCAGGGTGTGGGCCGGTCCATCGCCGACAAAACGCGACAGATCCTCTTCGGGATCCCATCGCACGTTGTCCACCAGCCAAGCCACTTCGGCAGCAAGTTGCACATCGCCCTGGATGTCCACGCCGGGTTTGTCACCCGTTAGCACGGTTTGGGCCAGAGCCAGCGGCGAGGTCTGGATCAACGTGACCCGCAGTTCGGGCACGGCATCGGACGCGGCACGCTCCAGCAAGCCTGCGGCGGTGGGCGTGAGCGTGAGGTGGAATTCGCCCCATTGCATCTTCACGGGCTTGCCTTTTTGGCGCCGCAAACGGTCTTGAGCGGCTTTTTCTTGCATCAACACATGGTTGAGGAACAGCACGATGCGGTTCTGCAACTCATCCACCACCCATTCGGGCGGTCTTATCGCACCCAGCAAGGACTGCAAAAAGTTGGAGGCAGGGCCGCCAGCGGGCGATCCAGACGAAAAAACAGGGGGTTCATTTTTCATGGCCCTCCGATTTTGACGGATAAAGCGCCTGGACTCTCATGCGCGGCGCTGATGCCCACGCAGTCGGCGCCAAAGTAGCGGCAAGTTCAAGGAGAACACCGCCACCCCCTCGGGTCAGAATTGCTTGGAAATCAACACACCCACATATCAAAATCCACTGCCACCTATACCTGACCGAGAAAGGGCTTACCTTAGGGCAAAGGGGCTGCATACGTCCCATTTTTGGCCGTGGTCGGAATCGTGCAAGCGGCACCGCGAAGAAGAGGCGCAGCGGATGAACCTACGGGTCATTGCTTGTGCTTCCTGATTCCTGCCCACCTCGCTGCGACCGGAGCACCCAGAATCACCGTCACCACTCGTGTCACGTGGTGCAGGATCACGAAGCCCAGGTCTGCACCGGCGGCCAGTGCCAAAACAGTCATCTCTGCTTGGCCTCCAGGTGCAAAAGCCAAGAATCCTTCAACTGGTTTGGCCAGGCCCGACAGGGTCACGATTTCGGTGAAAGCCGCAGCCAGCAGGGCCAGCAGGGCGACGAACAAGATCCCTGAGACGATGAAGCCACGTAATTCGCGCACGGTCACACCCACGTATTGCACCCCGATCCCCAGGCCGATGAACACCTGAGCAACCAGGATGGCCTCGACCGGTGGGCGTGAGTGGATGAATCCGCCCAGTGACAGCGCCGCCGAGATGATCATGGGTCCCAGGATCGACGCGCCAAAGAGACCGATTCTCTCGCCCCCCTTCCAGCCGATCACCGCGGCTGCCGCCATCAAGGCCAATTCGATTGGAGGCAGGTTGCGCGCAGGCTCGCCCAAAGCACCGGTCAGGGTGGCACCATACAGCAGGGTCAGAATGATCGGCGCCACGGTCACAATGATCAGCATCCGGGTTGCATGGATCAGCGCCAGTGCACGGGCATCGCCACCGGCCTCTTTGCCGAATGCCACCATGTCCGGCAACCCCCCGGGCATGGCCGCATACCAAGCCGTGGCGGGGTCATAACCGAGGCGTCGAAAAAACGGCACACCCACCAGGCCGATCAATGCCACATAAAGTGGCACCAGAGCCACGCTGCCAAGCATCTGTGGGATGCGGGCCACGATCTCTGGCGTGATCGAGGCGCCGATGGCGACGCCCAGAATCGTCCGTGCCGCGGTCGAGACGGTACCCATCCCTTTGAGACGTGCCCCTGCAAGTGCTGCAAGCAAGCAGGCCGTCATGGGCCCGAACAGGAAAGGCAGTGGCAGACCCAGGAAGTAAAACAGTCCAGCCCCCAGGAGAGCCAAGGCCAGTGTTCCCGAGCGCGGTATCAGATGAAGGGGCATGTGCAATGTCCGGAATTGGAGACAACGGATCAGTCCCAAGGCCACCCTTGGTCGATAGCATCAGATGCTCGCGGGATCCAACGCGAGCTTGAGCTTCATGCCCTCATGTGTGGCCACAAACCCCAAGGTTTCGTAGAAGCGTTGCGCGTCAGCGCGCTGCTTGTCCGTTGTGAGCTGGATGACATGGCAGCGGCGCTGCCGGGCCCTGGCGATGGCCCAGGTCAACAGCTGCCTTCCCAGGCCGATGCCTCTGAAGTGGCTGGCCACTCGAACGCCCTCCATGCTGGCTCTCCAGCCCCCTTGGTGGGTGATGTAGGGGGTAAAGGTCAGCTGGAGCGTGGCGATGGCGTTTCCATCTTGGTCTTCGGCCACCACCAGTTCGTTGTTCGGATCCTTGTCGATAGCCTCAAACGCCGCCAGATATGCGGGCGCAAGCGGATTGGTCAGGCACTCGCGTTGGGCGCCGAGTGGGTCGTCGACCAGCATGCCGACAATGGCCGGCAGGTCTTTCGCTGTCGCCAGACGGAAGTTCACGGGGCCGACCCCTGTGTTTGCCCTGGGGTGGCTCATTCAGCGCCATCCCGTGCAGCAAACGCCAACACATTGCGCAGCGCCGCCGAAAAATACAGCTCATAGCCCTTGTGCTCCACGTAGCCCAAATGGGGGGTGGTGACCACGTTGTCCAGCATCAGCAGGGGGTCGTTTGGGTTGATGGGCTCGTGGTCGAACACGTCCAGCGCGGCATGGCCCGGTTGGCCACGGGTCAAAGCCGCCAGCAACGCACCCGTCTCGATCAGTTCCGAGCGGCTGGTGTTGACGAGCAACGCTGTCGGCTTCATCTGGGCCAGGTCGCTGGCTTTCACGATTTCCCGGGTGGCGTCGTTCAGACGCAGGTGCAGGCTGACGATGTCGGCCTGCCGGAAGAACGCTTCCTTGGATTCGGCCACCCGAAGGCCATCGGCCAGGGCCTTGTCCCGACTGGCCTCGCGGCCCCAGACGAGGACCTCCATGTCGAAGGCCTTGCCGTAGCGGGCCATGCGTTGCCCGATTTTTCCGTAGCCCCAGATGCCCAGCACATCACCCTTGACGGCACGTCCAATGAGGTTGTGCGCGGGATCTGCAGAAACCATCTGCCAATGTCCCGCCTTCATATGCGCCACATACTGGGGTATGCGCCGGTAGGCGGACATCAGCAAGGCCCAGGTGAGTTCCGCTGGTGCGGTGGGGTCGCCCACACCTTCCATCACGGTGACACCCCGGCGCTGCGCTTCTTCAACGTCCACATGGCCGCTGACCTTACCGGTCTGGGAGATGAGTCTGAGCCTGGGCAGTCGCGCCAGCAAGGAGGCGGTGATGTTCGTGCGCTCCCGGATCAGCACGAGCGCTTCGTGATCGGCGAGTCGCTGGACCATTTCGTCTTCGCTCAGGGGATCGGTGAAAACATCGACCTCATGTCCATCAAGCAGCGCGAAGCAGGGGAGTTTGCGTACGGCGTCTTGATAGTCTTCCAGGATGGCGATTTTCATGTTGTGTCTCCTTTGTGAACTTCACAGGGGTTGGCTAAATGTTTTTTTCCGAGTTTGTCAAGTCATGGCAGTGACCTGCTCCACGAGCCGCGCCGAGGGCTGGTGGATTCTGAAATGGCCGTCCAGATAAAGTTGGGCATTGCGCTCGTAGGCCACCCAGGGGAATGCAAAGCCACCGTCGGCAAGGCGCCTGCCGAAGACGCGGGCCCGCAAGATGCCTGCCGGGTTTTCCATGGAAACCTCACACTGCGCATTGTTGGCTGACAAGGGCTCAAGGCTGGTGGCCACTTCGTGTGCGGTGGTGCCCGGAATCAGGCAGGCCGTGGCCAGACAGCAACCGCCCGTGACGGCCAGCGACGCATGCGACTCCTGGGGCGTGAAGTAGCGCACCGAGATGTGTCCGCCCTGTGTGGGACTGGAGACCAGACAGACCTTGGGCACGGTTTCGCTGGAGGCCAATTCGTCGGCGGTCATGGAAATGCCCTTCTTCTTGAGTTGCATCGCCAGGCCGGCCTGCACCCAGATGGAACGCAGTCTTTCTTTGAGCGGTGCATGGGCATTCAGGCTTGCCACCGATTCGTCGCCACGCATGCCCACGGCATCGGCTCGAATGATCACCATGGGTACAGCAACATCCACACAACTGACCTCGATACCGTCGAAGGTGTCGCGCACCTGCCCAGTGGGCAGGAGCTGCCCGGTCTTGGAGCCCACCGGGTCTCTCAGGCTCAGCTCCACGCCCGGAAACCGGCCATACACGCCGGGAATGGCCGTGTCAGCGGGTATTGTCGGCAGGCCATCGGGCGTGGGAACCCGGCAGTCGGTCACCACCCCGGTGTTGGTGTTGAATACCCGTATGTGCGTAAGGGGGTTCCCCGCAGTCACCAAACCGTTGTTCAGCAGGAACAGCGGAATGGCGGCCGACATGTTGCCGCAGTTGACACTCCAGTCGATGGCGGATTTTTCCGCCGCCAGTTGGGCAAGGGTGCTGTTGAAGTCGGCCTGAGAGCCATCGGCAGGCTCGATGATGAACACTTTGTTGCTGGTGGCCGGGCCGCGCCCCAGACCGGTGATCTGTCTGTTGCCCTTGAGCTCGCCCTCGTCGGGAACGCCCATGATCTTGCGGAGGATCTCTTCCTTCACATCGGCCAGGGGAGCCAAGTGCGGACCCCAGATGATGACCCCCGTGGAGGTGCCCCCCCGCATGTAGCTGACTGGAAAATGCAACACGCCATGACTCAGGAAGGGGGGCGTGGTAAGCAGGCTTAACGGGAGGGGTGCCGAGGGATGATGAATGGTGTGCATGCTGTCTCCTAGATTTCAGACCCAGCCCATACCACCGATGAAAGCACCGGCGGCCAGGACCCACAACAGGTGAATCGATGTGCGCCACAGTATCAGTGTCGCTCCCACTACCAGCAGGCTCGTCGTGACCATGCCGTCGCCCGTGAGGTGGGGCTTAAGCAGCAGCCAGGAGGTGGAGGCCAGCAGCGCCACCACCATAGGCGTCAAACCCCTCTTGAAGGCCTGGACACCGGGACGCAGCCGGTTGCGTTGGGCCCACCGGGTGGCGTACAGCGTGAGCACGGAGCTGGGGATCAGCAGCCCTAACAAACACAGCGTGGCTCCCAGCACTCCCAGGAGCAGGCTGCCTGCGTTGACGCCCACATTCCAGCCCATGAGGACCACAAACAACACGTTCGGACCTGGCGCAGCTTGGGCCAAAGCCACCGACGAGGCGAACTGTTGCGGCGTCAGCCACCCGTGTTGATCCACCAAGTACCGGTGCATGTAGGGCAGCACGCTGATGCCGCCACCCACCGACAGAAGCGAAAGCATGCCGAAATGCAGCAACAGGCCCAACCAGTCCATCCAGCCGAGCTCGGTCATGTGTCGGACCCTTCGACGACCGGAGCGGCGACGATACAGCGGTAGGTCCAAAGACAGGACAGGGTGCCAACGATGAGCAAGACCCAGACCAGGGGAAAGCGCAAAATGGCGACAGCCACAAAGCTTGTCACGACAGAAATGACGCAGAAAATCACGCCTCCGACGTGGGCTCGCAGCGCCGCCATGAGTTTGAACGCTGTGGTCAGTATCAGGGCGACCACCACCAGCCCCATGCCCTTCAATGCACCTTGGACCACAGGCAGGTGCTGAAAGGTGGTGAAGGTCATGGCTAACAGGGTGATGATGACCAAGGGAAACAAAAACAGGCCGAGCAACGAGGTCAGGGCGCCCCGCCAGCCCAGGTAACGGTCTCCGAGCAGCACCCCAAGGTTGGCCACGTTGGGTCCGGGCAAAACCTGCGCCACGGCCCAATCCTCCAGAAACTCGTCTCGGGAGAGCCACCGCCGTCGTTCCACCAGCTCACGCTGGGTCACGGCCATCACACCACCGAAGCCCTGGAGCGACAACATGCTGAATCCCCAAAAAAGCGCGGACAAGCTGCTGGGGGGTGCGCAAGCGTGTTCATCCAGGCGGTCGCTGACCGGCTTATGGGGTGAGGTGTTTTTCAATGTTTGGCTCCATCGGTGCTTGTTCACCGTTCTTGGTCAGTCATCGCTCAGAGCCAAGCTGCTCGGCTGGCGCCGCTCTACGGCAAAGCGAATCAAGGCTGCCGTGCGGAATATGCCGTGCGCAAACTTGCCATACGGCAGCGTAGCGAACAAGGCCATCACAACGCCAAGGTGCAGAGCGAGCATGAGCGCCAAGGCATCGGTGCCGCGCAGCCACCACAGCAACAGCCCGGTCAGGCTGGTGAGAAACAGGAGTGCGATGAAACCGTAGTCCATGGGCTTCTGAGCAGCGTCGCCGTGCAGCGGGTGCCGCGACCATTTCAGGCGAAACAAACCGGCCGTCCCCAGCAGCAGGCTCACCCCACCCACGGCACCCAGGACCTTGGGCAGGCTGGGCAGGTCGTAGGGCGCTTCCCAGCCAAAGACGTAGTGGTACACCGTGGCCAGGCTGGTCGCGGCAAAACACAGCATGAAGCCGTAGAAGGTCAGGTGATGGGCACGTCGGCGCGACAAGGAGTAGGCATCGTCCTCGTTGTGACAGCCCTCCCCGTGACCACCATCCAGGTACTTGAGCGTCGCCACATCGCGCGCAGCCTGCACCGCATCACCACTGGCCACCGCTTGCCCCGTCGTCGCGGGTGACACATCGCGCAGGAATCGCGTGACGCCAATGCCCAGGGCCAGTACAGCCCAGAGAAACACGGGCGCGAACATCAGCACCAGCAGGTTGTGCGGGAACAGGTTGTAGAAGTTTCCGCCCAGGTCCCCTCCCCACACGGTGCCGTTCAGCGCCAGGGCCAGGATCAGGAACAGCGCCAGTCCAGCGGCCAGTGCGAGCGACACGGTCAGGCCATTGCGCTCGTAGAGCGCTCCCAGCGGCTGGGGCCAGGCATAGGCCACATAGGTTTCACCCCGCACCTTCGCCATGGCCTGCGGCACATTGACCGCGAACTCGTGGGGAGGTGCGTATTGACACGCGTGCAGGCAGGCGCCGCAGTTGTGGCACAGGTTGGCCAGATAGTGGATATCGGCTGGGCCGAATTCGAGCCGTCGGGTCATGGCCGGGAACACCGCGCAGAAGCCTTCGCAGTAGCGGCAGGCGTTGCAGATGGCCATCTGCCGCGTCACCTCGTCCACCGCAGCCGACGAACCGTCCGCCCCGGAAGCAAGCGACCGGGCGTCTTTCACCAGCGATTCAAGCGACAACATGCCGACCCTCCTTGAGGCTCATCGCCGAGCGAGCGGCTTCGGTACCGGCAATACGCCCGAAAGCCGTACCAATGGACATGCCGACACCGGCGGTATAGCCCTTGCCCAGCACGTTGCCGGCCATCATCTCGCCCGCCACGAACAGGTTGGGGCTGGGCACATCGCCGAAGCGCACGGCGGCGGACTCATCGGTCTTCAGACCCAGGTAGGTGAATGTCACCCCGGGCTTGAGCGCATAGGCGTAGAACGGCGCCGTGTCGATCGGACGTGCCCAGTGGGTCTTCGCCGGTACAACGCCTTCGGTGTGGCAATCGTCTAGTGCTGTGTGGTCAAACGTGCCGACGCGGCAGGCGCTGTTGTAATCGGTCAAGGTTTGCATAAATGTGTCTTTGTCCAAGTCCAGTTGCCCGGCCAATTCGGGCAGCGTGTTGGCCTTCACACCGGGGAATACCGGTGGCATGAAGCGACCGATGGCTTTGGCGTCGATGATGGAATAGCCGATTTGCCCGGGCTGCTGCGCCACCAGACGGCCCCAGATGGCATAGCGCTTGGGCCAGAAGTCTTCACCCTCGTCGTAAAAGCGACGTGCGTCGCGGTTGACCACCACGCCCAGCGAGACGCAGTCAATGCGGGTGCAGATGCCGCCGTCATAGAGCGGCGCGCGTGCGTCGATGGCGACCATGTGAGCTTGGGTCGGATCGCCGATCGCATCGGCTCCGTGGTCGTCGAGCAAGTGGCGCAGCAGCACCCCCTGGTTAAAACGGGTGCCCCGGATCAGGAAGTTGTCGGACGGCGTCTCACCGCGCTCGTTGGTGCCCCAGGCTTCGCGCAACCATTCGCGGTTGGACTCGAAGCCACCGGCCGCCAGCACACAGCTGCGGGCGGTGATGCGCTCGGTGCCCACGTACGCGGCGACAAAGAGCCCGTCGCGCAATTCCAGCCGGTCCACCGGTGCCTCATACCGAACCTGTACCCCCAGACGCTCAGCGCTTCGGAAATAGGCGTTCATCAGCGCCTTTCCGCCACCCATGAAGAAGGCGTTGGTGCGGGCCGTGTGCAGTGCGCCCGACAGCGAAGGCTGGAAATGCACGCCGTGGCTGCGCATCCAGGGCCGGCAGGTACCCGAGTCGCGGATCACGCGGCGCGCCAGCGTTTCATTGGTCAGCCCGCCGGTGACCTTGAGCAGGTCTTGCCAGAACTCTTCTTCGGGGTAGGCGTCAACCAGCACGTCTTGCGGCGCGTCGTGCATGCAGCGCAGGTTGCGGGTGTGGGCAGAGTTGCCGCCACGCCACTCTTTCGGTGCGGATTCCAGCAGCAAGACGCTGGCGCCGGCCTCGCGCGCCATCAGGGCGGCGCAGAGTGCGGCGTTTCCGCCGCCGATGACCAGCACGTCAACCGCAGGTATTTCATCTGTTCTCGGCATGATGATTCAGCGGACTTGGCGAGCAGCCAGTACGCGATCCACCATCACGCCAGCCTGCCCCAGGTGGTTCTCCGGGTTGCACAGGGCTTCGAGTTGTGCCCTGTTGACGTGGCAGTTGATCTCCGGGTGCGCTTCGAGCACGTCGATCAGCGGCCGGTTTTCGCGCAGCGCCTGGCGGCACAGGTCGTACACCAGATCGTGTGCGTATTCACGGCCCAGGTAAGGCCCCAGGCCCATCATCACGGCTTCGGACATGACCAGTCCATGGGTGATGTCCATGTTGGCGCGCATGCGGGTGGCGTCCACCTCCAGGCCCTGCAGCACGAACTTGGTCTGTTTCAGCGCACCCGACATGAGGCAGAAGATCTCGGGCAGCGACACCCATTCGATTTCCCAGGGACCGGTGGAACGCTCATGGTCGGCCACCATGGCATCCATAAGGGCGGCGGCGTGCTGGCGCGCCACCGAAATATTGGCGTGGATATACAGGCAGGAAATCGGGTTGCGCTTTTGCGGCATGGTGCTCGAAGACCCACGGCCCGGCGCGAAGGGTTCGAACACCTCGCCCACCTCGGTCTGCATCATGAGCTTCACGTCCATGGCAATCTTGCCCAGCGACCCGCCCACCAGACCGAGGAAGGCACCCACCTCGGCAATGGTGTCGCGCACGGTGTGCCAGGAGATCAGGGGCTGCGCCAGACCCAGTTCTTTCATCAGCGCAGCCTGAGTTTCCATCGCGCCCTTTTCCAGCGACGACAGCGTGCCCGAAGCACCACCGAACTCACCCATGAGCACGCGCGGCTTTAGCTGCTGCAGGCGTTCGCGGTGGCGTTCGATGCCGGCCAGAATGCTGGCCATCTTGTAGCCGAAGGTGATCGGCGTGGCCTGCTGCAGGTTGGAGCGTCCGATGACGGGGGTGTCGCGGTACTTCTGAGCCAGCGCCGCCAGCGCATCCGAGATGTCCTTGAGGTCCTGCTCGACCAGCGCGAGGCCTTCACGCATCTGCAGCACCGCGGCGGTGTCGGTGATGTCCTGCGTGGTCGCGCCCCAGTGGCAATACTCACCGAGCCGGTCTCGGCAGTTGGCGTTGATCTGGTTGACCACCGCGATGATGGGGTAACCGATCTGCTCGGTCTTGGCCTTGAGCTGGTCCCAGTCGATCATGGACAGCTCGCAGTGCTGGACGATTTCGTCAGCGGCTTCTTGGGGGATGATGCCGAGCTCGCCCTGGACCTTGGCCAGTGCGCGTTCGATGTCCAGGTACTTGGCGGTGCGGTTCTCGTCCGACCAGACCTGGCGCATTCGCGCGTCGCTGAAGATGTCGCCGAAAATGCGCGAGTCGATGATGGTGGCTGCCATGGTGTTCCTCAGAAATGAAATGATGTTGTCAATGGGTCAGATCGGCCAGGGCCAGAATCCGCTGGGCACGCAGCACCACAGGTTTGTCAACCATGCGGCCGTCGACCTGTATGGCACCCTGGCCACTCCCTGTCTGCCAGGCGCTGTTCACACGGGATGCCCATGCCAGCGTTTGGGCATCGGGTCGCAAGGCTTCGCGCACCACACCCACTTGCGTCGGGTGGATGCAAAGCTTGGCGGTGAAGCCCAGGGCTCGGGCGTGCAGCAGGTCGGCATTCACGCGTTCAGCGGCAAGTTCGGGGGTGACCCCTGCCACCGGTGGTGGCAGGTCGGCGGCACGTGAGGCCATGGCAATGGCCGTGGCGGCCGCATCGAGCGCGAAACCGGGACCGGGCAGATCGAGGTCAAGCTGGTAGTCGATGGATCCGAAGGCCAGGCGCGAGACATGGGGCGAACTGACGATATCGTTCAGGCCCATCACGCCGCGCACGGTCTCGATCAGGGGCAGCACCTGAGCGCTGGGTGCCATGCGCGCATGAACAGAGGCGACCTGAACAGCCGACTCGCATTTGGACAACATCACCTCGCCCAGCGGTTGGGCCGACAACCACTCAAGGTCGTCGGTATGCCACGGGCTCAAGGCATCGTTGAGACGCACGAGGATGTTGGCGCGCGCGGCGTTTTCCAGCGTGGCAAGCCAGGCGCCGATGGCATGGCGGGCCTGTGACTTGTCAGCAGGCAACACCGCGTCCTCCAGATCGAGAATGACCCGGTCCGCACCGCTGGCGAGCGCCTTCGCAAAACGCTCAGGCCGGTTGCCCGGCACAAACAGGTAGGTGGTCGGGATCACACCGCCCCCTCTTCACGCAAGGCCTGAACCTGAATGGTGCTGTAGCCGAGTCCGCTCAGGATGCTGTCGGTGTGCTGACCCAGTGCGGGCACGGCGTCCATGCGCGGCGCACCCTGGCTCCAGGAACCCGGTGGCAGCAGGGCCGGCACCGTACCGACCGAGGTGTCCACCTGGGTCCAGCGCTGGCGCGCCTCCAGCTGCGGGTGTGCCCAGACCTCGGCCATGGTGTTCACCTGGGCGTTGGCGATCTGCGCCGTTTCCAGGCGCTGCACCACCTCGGCGGCGCTGAGGCCGGCAAAGGCGTTCACGATGATGTCGTAGAGGGTCGAACGCGCGGCCACGCGGAGTGGGTTGCTCGCGAAGCGCTCGTCATTGGCCAGCGCGGGCTGCAACAGCACCTGTTCACAAAAGGCCTTCCACTCGCGTTCGTTCTGCAAGCCCAGCATCACGATCTTGCCATCCCCTGCGGGAAAGGGGCCGTACGGGTAGATGGTGGCATGGCTGGCGCCGGTGCGCTTGGGCGGCGCCGCGCCGTCGATGCTGTAGTACAGCGGGTAGCCCATCCATTCCGTCAGGGATTCCAGCATGGAGATGTCGATGTGCTGGCCCTGCCCGGTCTGCTGGCGGTGCAGCAGCGCGGCCAGGATGTTGGTGTACGCGTACATGCCAGCGGCGATGTCGGCAATCGACGGCCCAGCCTTGGACGGCGTGTCTTCAGTCCCGGTGACCGAGACGAAACCAGCCTCGCTCTGGATCAGCAGGTCGTAGGCTTTCTTGTCGCGGTAGGGGCCGCTGTCGCCATAGCCCGAGATGTCGCAGACGATGATGCCGGGCTTGGCGGCGCTCAGAACCTCATAAGAAAGACCCAGGCGAGCGGCAGCACCGGGCGCGAGGTTCTGCACCACCACGTCGGCCTCTTCTTCGATGATGCGTTTGAGGATCGCCTGCGCCTCGGGGTGCTTGACGTCCAGCGTCAGGCTTTCCTTGCTGCGGTTGGTCCAGACAAAGTGCGAGGCGATGCCCCGCACGCGGGTGTCGTAGCCGCGCGCGAAATCGCCCACG
>JAUXXN010000391.1 GCA_030684755.1 Hydrogenophaga sp. | reverse complement strand
GTCAGGTCTTCATCCAGCGCCTCGCCCAGGGCTTTCGCGTTCAGGGGCATGGTCTGGTTGCAGTTGCAGATCAGCGTGGTCATCTTGGGCTTTGGGTTGTGCCGGCGCGGTGGCTTCGCCGGTGGGGGTGTCGGGGGCGGTGTCGGCTTGGGCTTCGGCGGCTGTTTCGGCTTGGGCGGTCGGGGCAACAGCGGCGGAATCGGCTTCGGTCTGGGTCTGGGCTTGAGCTGGCGCGGGTTCGGGTGCGGCGGCGGCTTCGGCTGTGGGCTGTGCAGCAGGCGCTGCGGCGGGTTTGGCGTCGTTGGGGTCGTTGGGGTCGTTGGGGTCGTCCACCAGTTTCAAGAATTGCGCGCCGACCATCTTGGCCATCATGGCGGCCGACAAGGGGCTGGGTTTGGAATAGTCGTCGATGTAGATGTCGAGCCCGTCCATCACGTTGTAGTGCGGGTCGGTGAAGAGTTTCTTCATGGCGGCGTTGCGCACCTCGGCGGGCACCTGACGGCCCACGAAAGGGCTGAAGTCGGCTTCTCGGGTGAGGCGGGCCACGTCGTCCAGCGTGAGCGCGGGCGGAATTTCTGGCGCAGGTTGGTCCGGTTTGGCTTCGGTAGGCTGCAGCGGGGTTTGCGACGGCGTTTGCGGCGCTGCGGACGCGACCACCGGATCAACCGCAGGTGTCAGCGGAACAGGCCGCACGGGTGCAGGTGGCTCAGGCAGGGGTTGCCCAGTGCGCACCTGCGCTTTGCGGCGCGACCAGCGCGAGAAAAAGTTGTCTTCTTCGGTGCTCATGTTTTCCCAGGCAAAGGCACGCCAGCGTGCACGACAGCCGCACCGGTCTGGTGGCGCTCAGCACGGGCGCGGGCGGCACGCAAAAAGTCCATCATCATGGGCCCGCTGTCGAGCAGGCCCTGGGTTTCCTCAATGGGCGACAAATGGAATTCGGGGTGCCACTGCACGCCCAACACATAGCCTGGGCCTTCATGGCGAATGGCTTCAATGATGCCGTCTTGCGGGCAATGGGCCTCCACCTGCAGACCATCGCCAAGCCGGTCCACACACTGGTGGTGGATGCTGGTGACGCAGTGCGGCGTGCTGTTGCCATACAGGCGGTGCAGCGACGAGCCTTCTTCAAAATGCACGTCGTGCATCAAGCGGTCGTAATGCACGGTGTCTTGGTGCGGCACCGAGCCCGGGCGCATGGAGGGGATGTCTTGCACCAGCGTGCCGCCGAAATACACGTTGATGAGCTGCGCGCCCCGGCACACGCCCAGCACCGGCTTGCCGGCCTGGATGAAGCCATGCAGCAGGGCCAGTTCGTAGCGGTCGCGGATGGCATCACCCGCCCAGTCGGGGTTGCGCAAGGTGTCGCCGTAGGCTTCAGGGCAAATGTCGATACCGCCTTGCAGCACCAAGCCATCGAGCAAATCGACGATCTCGGTCATGGGTGCACGGTTGGCCGACAAAGGGCTTTCCTCATCGACGAAGGGCACCATGAGTGCAATGGCCCGGTGGGCCATGATCCAGTGCGCCATGGTGCTTTCTAAAAATTGCAGGCGCTTTTGCGGCAAACCCAGCCCATTCGGCGGGTTGTGCAGCAGGCGGGCGCTGATACCAATGCGAAGCGTCATCTTTTGGGGCCTGTGCCGTGTTTTTCGGTTGAAATGCGCACCGGTTGGCCGAAGCGGTCGGTGAGGGGTTTGAAGCTGTCGGGGCGTTTGCGGCGCTTGGGCTCGGGCTGGTAAGTGGCGTCCACAAAGGCGCGCAGCCAGTCCACGGCCTCTTCTGGCGCAGCCACCTGCTCAACGCGCTCTTGTGCGTCGAGCCAGCGCCCAGCGTCGTGGTAGCTCAGCGTCACGGTTTGCGGTACGGCCAGCGGTTCGCCGTCCACCAACTGGGCTTCGTCGGGGCGCCACACCACCCAAAAGCAGGGGTTGGGGCTGCTCAGGTTCAAAAAATAGCCTTCTGCGTCGTCGCGAAACAGTGCCACGCGAAAGCGCGGGAACAGCCAGTGGGTGGATGCATCTGGGCTGGGGCCGTCCATGGGCTCTACCGCTTGCGGCTCGTGCGCCTCGTCGGGCGCCAGGGCTGCGGTTTCTTCGGGGGTGCTGCGCAACAACACGTCGGCCAGTACCCAGCGCCAAGTTTGCCAGCGGCGCATGGGACCACTGACCGGTTCGCGGCGCATGACCACATCGACCTCGATGGTGGGACGGTTCTGGGTCATGGGCTCGGAGGATTTGTGGTCATGGAAAGAGGCAATGTAAGCCATCCCAGACCACCAGACCTGTCGCCCTGGGGTTCCCTCGTTGGCAGCTGTGATTTCACAGGGGAAACCCTGAGAAAGCATGAACGGTCTCGCTGTGAGCGCCGACCAGTGCCCGCCTCGTGAACGCGGCCCTTAACTGAGCCAGCGCACGTTGTGCATCACCTCATCAAAGAAGGCGCGCAGGGTGGCAGAACTCATGCTGTAGGGGTCGAAATCGGCCTTGCTGGAGTACTTCAGGAACAGCTGCCGGTTCTCGGCGGTGGCCGCTACCAAGCCCATGGACCAAGTGCCAAAGCGACGCGAAGCGACTTCACTGAAGTCCAGGATCTGCGTGTCGTTGTGCCGGGGGTCTTTTTCGATGCGGTGGTAGAGCTTGTTCACCGCCTCCCGATCACCTTCGAGTTGCTGCAAAAAAATGCCGTTGGTGAGACACAGCGCGCCCGTGACGCCTGCAGCAGCGTTGTTACGCTGCGAGCTGCGCAGGATGTCTTTGACATCGCCAGGGCCAAGAATCTGGGCGGTGCGGCTGGCGTAGGTCAACTGAATCAGCATGATGAAGTCCGGTATATAAGAAAGCGCTGAATTAGAAACCGGTGCCTGCAGCACCGGTTTCGACACCCTCAAAACCCTTGCACCCGCAAGGACACTCTGCCTATGAGGTTCAGTAGGTTTCCAGGTGCAAACGGCCTTCGCGCTTGAGCGTAGCGCCCAGGGTGTCCCAGTCAAGCCCTGCGTTTTGCGCCACGTCGCGCAAGGCCAGCACCACGCCCTCTTCCATGGCTTTGAGGCCGCAGACATAGAAGTAGGCATTCGGGTCTTGCAGCAGGGGCAGCAGGTCGGCGGCGCGTTCGCGCATGGCGTCTTGCACGTAGCGCTTGGGGCTGCCAGGGGTGCGGCTGAAGGCGAAGTGGATGTCGATGAAGTCGTGGGGCAAACTTTGCAGGGGGCCGAAATACGGCAGTTCTTGCTGCGTGCGGGCGCCAAAAAACAGCATGAGTTTGCCGCCCTCAAATTTGCCGCTGGCGCGCTGGCGGCGGCGCCATTCGGTCATGGCGCGCATGGGCGCGCTGCCAGTGCCGGTGCAGATCATGACGATGCTGGACTTGGGGTGGTTGGGCATCAAAAAGCTGCTGCCAAAAGGGCCGATGACTTCGACCTTGTCGCCCACCTGCACATCACACATGAAGTTGCTGGCCACGCCGCGCACGGGCTGGCCTTGGTGGTCTTCGAGCACGCGCTTGATGGTGAGCGAGAGGTTGTTGTAGCCCGGGCGCTCGCCGTTGCGCGGGCTGGCAATGGAATATTGGCGGGCGTGGTGGGGTTTGCCTTGGGCGTCTAGGCCGGGCGGGATGATGCCGATGCTTTGGCCTTCAAGCACCGGGAAGGGCATGCTGCCGAAGTCGAGCACGATGTGGTGGGTGTCGTAGTCGTGCCCGGCTTGTTTACCGACTTCGGTGACGCGCACGTTGCCGACCACGGTGGCAGTGGCGGTTTTTTGGGCGGCTTTGGGACCGTAGAGGTTGGTGTAGGCGTGGGCCGCTGACCAGGGTGGCACGGTGGCACCAAAGGCGGCGGAGTTGAATGCGGTCTGGCCGGTGGGGTCGGCCTGTGCCACGGGTTCGCTGGCTGGTTCGGGCGCGGTTTCGCTGGTGCTTTCACCGATCAGAGCTTGGCGTTGGGCGGCGGTGAGTTCGGTGGGCAGTTCGTCCCAGGTGAGTTGCTCGGCCAAGGAGTAGACCTTGATGCGCGGCATGGTGCGGTAGTTGTCGATGCTGCCGGTGGGGCACGGAGAGATGCAGTCGTTGCACCAGTTGCAGATGCTCGCGTCCACGACGTAGTTGCGAGAGTCGTGGGTGATGGCACCGACCGGGCAGATGGATTCGCAGGTGTTGCAGCGGATGCAGATTTCGGGGTCGATCAGGTGCTG
>JAUXXN010000383.1 GCA_030684755.1 Hydrogenophaga sp. | reverse complement strand
CCAGTGGCCCAGACCACCGAGTTGGTGGCCGACTTGCGGCTGGAGCCGGTGCCGACCACGTCGCCCACGTAGGCAACCAGGTGGCCATTTTTCTTCAGGTCTTCAATGAACTGCATCGGGCCGCGCTTGCCGTCTTCCTCGGGCTTGAACGCTGCGTCGGGGCGGGTGTTTTTCAACATCGCCAGGTAGTGCATGGGGATGTCGGGGCGCGTGGTGGCGTCGGGCGCGGGCGACAGGTCGTCGGTGTTGGTTTCGCCGGGCACCTTGAACACGGTAACGGTGATTTTTTGCTCCACTTCGGGGCGGCTGGTGAACCATTCACCGTCGGCCCAGCTTTGCATGACTTCTTGGGCCACGGCGTTACCGGCCTTGGCTTTTTCGGCCACGTCGTTGAAGTAGTCAAACATCAACAGGGTTTTCTTGAGCGCGGCACCGGCCACGGCGGCCACTTCGGCGTCGTCCAGCAGCTCAATCAGCGGATGCACGTTGTAGCCGCCGACCATGGTGCCCAGCAGCTCGGTGGCTTTGGACTTGGAGATCAGGCCGACCTGCACGTCGCCGTGGGCCACAGCGGCCAGGAACGAAGCCTTGACCTTGGCCGCATCGTCCACGCCCGGGGGAACGCGGTGCGTGAGCAGGTCCATCAGGAAGGCGTCTTCGCCTGCGGGTGGTGCCTTGATCAGTTCGATCAAGGCGGCGACCTGCTTGGCGTCGAGTGCCAGAGCAGGAATACCCAGTGCAGCGCGTTCGGCGGCGTGGGCGCGGTAGTCGGACAGGAAGGTTGCGGACATGGCGTTCTCCAGAAAAAAGGGGTAAGCGTTCGTGGGTCTTGAAAAAACGTGTCGTCGGCTGCAAGCAAGCTCAGTGCCGCCTGGAGCTGGCCCCGGCGGGGTTGGACACCAAAAAGGGGCGCACCGTTTCCGGGATGTTCACACCGGTTTGGTGCGCACGCTCCAGCAACTGCCAGTAATAGCGGTAGCTGGCGCGGTCGTGCAAGCGCCCTTGAAACGAGACCGGCGCCCATTCGGCAGCGGCGGCGCGCTCGATGATGGCGGCGGCATCGGACACATCGCCCTCGTTGGGCGCAAAGGCCGCCACGATGGAGCGGATCTGGTCGGGGTGGATGCTCCACATGCGGGTGTAGCCCAGCTCGTTGGCGGCTTTTCGGGCAGCGGCTTGCAGCGCGGCGAGGTCTTTGAATTCGGTGACCACGCAGTGCGAGGGCACTTTACCGTGGGCATGGCAGGCCGATGCCATGTCGAGCTTGGCGCGCAGCACCAGCGGGTGGCTGAACTGTCCGGCCACGCCCATGGCGCTGGCCGGTATGGCACCGCCGTGGGCCGACACAAAGTCCATCAGGCCAAAGCTGAGGCTTTGCACGCGCGGGTGCGCGGCGATGTCAAAGGCGCGGTGGATGGCTGCGGGCGATTCGATGAGCACATGCAGCGGCAGTGCGGTGGCACCTGCGGCGTCAAGCGCGGCCACGGCGCGTTGCACATCGGTAACAGACTCCACCTTGGGCACCATGAGGTGCGTGAGCCGCTGGGCCGCACGCCCGGCGATGGTGGCCACGTCGGCATCGAAATGGGCATGGTCCACCGGGTGAACCCGCACCGCCACGCGGGCTTGGGCTGGGGCGTTCAAGGCCAGCTCGGTCACCAACGCGGCGTGTTCGGCTTCGCCGCCCACGGGAGCGCCGTCTTCGCAGTCCAGCGTCACGTCAAACACGCAAGCACCGAACTCGTCCGCCATGTCGGCCTGCAATTGCAGGCTTTTGCGCATGCGCGCTTCGACCCCGCTGTAATGGTCACAAACCGGCAACGCAAAGGCACCGGCTTGCGCCGTGGCAAGAATGTCGCGCGGATGGGTGTTCACAGCGGAGTTACCAAGCGGTTACAGCAGGTGCTTGACACCGTCTTTTTCGCCTTCGAGCTCGGCCAAGGTCTTGTCGATGCAGGCTTGCGAGAACTCGCAAATCGGCAGACCTTCGACGATTTTGTATTCGCCGCCTTCGCAGGTGACGGGGTAGCCAAACATGGTTTCAGCGGGAATGCCGTATTCGCCGTTGGAAGGAATGCCCATGGTGACCCATTTGCCGTTGGTGCCCAAGGCCCAGTCGCGCATGTGGTCGATGGCGGCGTTGGCAGCCGATGCGGCGGAAGACACGCCACGGGCGGCGATGATGGCGGCACCACGCTTGCCCACAGTGGGCAGGAACACGTCGCGGTTCCAAGCTTCGTCGTTGATCATGTCCTTGACCGACTCGCCGTCGATGGTGGCGAAGCGGTAGTCGGCGTACATGGTGGGCGAGTGGTTACCCCACACGGCCAGTTTTTCGATGGAAGCCACGGCCTTGCCGGTTTTGGCAGCGATCTGGCTGGCGGCGCGGTTGTGGTCCAGGCGCAGCATGGCGGTGAAGTTGCCGGGCTTCAGGTCAGGAGCCGACTTCATGGCGATGTAGGCGTTGGTGTTGGCGGGGTTGCCCACCACCAGCACGCGCACGTCGCGGCTGGCCACAGCGTTCAGGGCTTTGCCTTGGGCGGTGAAAATCTGGGCGTTGGCGGCCAGCAGGTCGGCGCGCTCCATGCCGGGGCCACGGGGACGGGCACCAACCAGCAAGGCGTAGTCGGTGTCTTTGAAAGCGGTCATGGGGTCGCTGTGGGCTTCAATGCCAGCCAGCAGGGGGAATGCGCAGTCTTCCAGCTCCATGATCACGCCCTTGAGAGCCTCCTGGGCTTTTTCCATGGGCACTTCCAGCAATTGCAGGATCACGGGCTGGTCTTTGCCCAGCATTTCGCCGGAAGCGATACGGAACAACAGGGCGTAACCAATCTGACCAGCGGCACCGGTAACGGCAACACGAACGGGCTTCTTGCTCATGGTGAAAACTCCAGAAAAGGACTTTGGGGGGGCGAAAAAAAAGAAACGTGAGACGATCCTTGGAACACGACAGAATTAAAAATTTAACCCTTACACCGCGCATCAAGGCTTACCACCGAGTGTACCCTCGCAAACCCTGATACGTCAATTTGTCTTATGTCTTATATAAGATATGATTGCGCCGACAGCGCGGTACCGCACAGTCCACAGAACCCATGCCCACCCATCACGCCCTTCCCTCTGAACCGTCACATCAAGACGGCCGCTCTGCGGTCGAGGGCTCGGCGCAAATGGGAACCGATGGTCCAGCCCAAGCCAGCCATATCGCTCCCGCTTTCAGTCCGCTGTACCAGCAAATCAAAACATTGATCTTGCGCAGTCTTCAGGCTGGCGAATGGAAACCGGGCGACATGATTCCCAGTGAGTTCGACTTGGCCGCTCGCTTTCGAGTTAGCCAAGGTACGGTGCGCAAGGCCATTGACGAGCTAGCCACCGACAATCTGCTGGTGCGCCGCCAAGGCAAGGGCACTTACGTAGCCACCCACGCAGAGCAACACACGCAATACCGATTCTTGCGGCTGCTGCCCGACACCGGCGACCTGGACAGCCAGGGCCCGGCCGAGCGCCGCATCATTGAATGCCGCCGCCTGCGCGCCAGCGCCGAGGTGGCGCGCCAACTGGCGCTGCGCACCGGCGACCCGATCCTGCAAGTCAAGCGCGTGCTGGCCTTTGCCGATTCGCCCGCCATTTTGGAAGACCTGTGGCTGCCCGGCGGCCCCTTCAAGGGACTGACGCTGGAAACCCTGTCAGAGGACAAAGGCCCCATGTACGCGCTGTTTGAAACGCAGTTTGGCGTTCGTATGGTGCGCGCTACTGAAAAGATCAAGGCTGTGAGCGCCGACGCCGACGCTGCGCAACTGCTGGGCGTGTCCGAAGGCCACCCGCTCCTGAGCGTGGAACGCGTGGCCTACACCTACAACGATGCGCCTATGGAGCTGCGCCGCGGCCTGTACCGGACAGACGCGCGCCACTACCGCAACGAACTCAACTGAGCCGCGTGCGCACCAGTGCCATGAAAGTCAGAGCAAACATCCGAGTGTCAGCCTCCGGTATGCTGCGTTGCAATAGAATTTACGTACCCGTGGTTTAAGTTACCAACGAGTTACATCCCCCTTCCAAACCCCTGTCCTCCCCCCGGAAGAAAGCTCCACCATGACCGAGTTGACCAAGAAGCGGCCTGAGTTCCGCAACATCAACGCATTCAAGGACCTCACCACCTACCACTTGCCTCCCGCAGGCTGGGTGTCGATCCTGCACCGCGCCAGCGGCGGCCTGATGTTCATACTGCTACCGCTGATCGTCTGGCTGTTTGACACCTCGATATCCTCCGAGCTGTCGTTCGAGCGTTTCAGCGCCGCCTTCTCGGTGGGCTTGGGCTTTGTCCCGGGCTGGTTCTTCAAGCTGGTGGTACTGGCCATTATTTGGGCGTACTTGCACCACCTGATCGCCGGTGTGCGCCACCTCTACATGGACGCGCGCCATGCGGTGAGCAAAGAGTTTGGCAAATCATCGGCCATCGTCACCCTGGTGCTGAGCATCGGCTTGACCGTGGTGCTGGGCGCCAAGCTGTTCGGCCTGTACTGAT
>JAUXXN010000348.1 GCA_030684755.1 Hydrogenophaga sp. | reverse complement strand
TTGACTTCTTGGGTGGACTGAACGGCGAGCAAGTCGCCGTCGATGATGCCAACGTCGCGCATAGACATGCCCCGTACCTTCAGCAAGTAGTCCGGTGGGGACTGAAAAAGACCCAGCTCCACATGGTAAATCTGGTCAATGTGTTCTTGCGCAAGGATGGGCGAACCTGCGGCTACGCGACCAATGAGAGGCAGCATGAGCTGGTTGACCACGGAGAAGGGCTGTGCAAGCTGGCGTCCACGCAAATCGTTGATGGACTGTAGGTGTTCGCTGCGCAGACGGATACCACGTGATGTGCCGCTAACAAGCTCAATGGCGCCCTTGCGCGCCAGCGCCTGCAGGTGTTCTTCAGCCGCGTTGGCCGATTTAAAACCGAGTTCTGTGGCAATTTCGGCCCGTGTGGGCGGTGCACCTGTGTGTGCGATCGCGGTTTTGATGAGTTCCAAAATCTGTTGCTGACGGGCTGTGAGTTTGGCGGGATAAGATGGGGACTCAAGCACAGGGAACCTCTTGGTATGCCTTCATGTGGAAGGCTTTCAGCATTGGATGGGTGGAGGGTGGGACACGGTGACTGCAACGGGGTGTTGCATGGCTGTCTTCTTAGTCAGCTACTGTATTTTTAATCAGTTTTGGAGTCTTGGCAAGTGACCGTACACGCAATTCAAACCGTACATTCAGAGAATGCACAACGACTGGTAATCCTGGGTACTGGTGGAACCATTGCAGGGCGTGCAGCCCAAGCGGGGGACAATGTGGGCTATGTTGCTGGCCAGGTTTCAGTGGGTGATCTGGTTGCGGCTGTTCCGACCTTGAAGGAGCTGTGTTTGGATGTGGAGCAGGTGGCCCAACTCGACAGCAAAGACATGGGTTTTTCTGTGTGGAAAGCTTTGGCGGCACGGGTAGCTTTTCATCTGGAGCGGCCAGATGTTAAGGGTCTTGTGATCACCCACGGTACGGATACCCTTGAGGAGACCGCATTTTTTCTTCAATCGGTGTTGAAACCCACCAAGCCCGTGGTGCTGACTTGTGCCATGCGGCCAGCAACGGCTTTGGTACCTGACGGTCCTCAGAACTTGAGCGATGCGGTAGCGGTGGCCCGCCACACGGACGCGCAGGGCGTGGTGGTTGTGTGTGCCGGCCAGGTTCACTGTGCTGACGATGTCACCAAGGTACATACTTACCGGTTGGACGCTTTTGATTCGGGTGACGCAGGGCCTTTGGGATGCGTGGAGGAGGGGGCTGTTCGCTTGTTTCGACCTTGGCCGTTGGCCCTCGCCGCTGGTTACGTGGATGCGTCAATCCATGCACGGGTGCAGGCCAGTCTTGCACTCCCCCGTGTTGTGATGTTGACCAGCCATGCGGATATGGATGGGTTGATGGTCGAGGCTTTGCTCGCACAGTCTGACAGCGGTGCGGCACAGCCCTTGCGCGGCATTGTGGTTGCAGGCACTGGCAATGGGACGCTTCACAAGGACTTGGAAGCGGCTCTGCTGAAAGCACAGGCTCAGGGGATTCGCGTGGTGTTGACCAGCCGATGCATCCGTGGTCGTGTTTTGACCCACCTGGGGCAGCGCTTGTCAGAGGTGTCAGGTCTGTCACCAGTCAAGTCGCGAATTGCACTGGCATTGGCGCTGCTTGCAGACTGATCTGATGCAGACAGAAGTCCTGCACTCTCGCTACGACTGTCCTGCCTGTTGAAGGACAAATAGATTCAACTGTTTGTCGGCAACCAGACTCAAAAACCCGGTGTGTAACCGGGTTTTTGATCGGTTGCAGGACGTATCAGAAGCTTATTCGGCCAAAGCCTCAAAGGCACGCGCGGTGATGTCGTCCACCGAACCCATGCCGCTGATGGCGCGGTATTTAGGCGCTGCCGCTGCGTCGGTTTCTGCCCACTGGCTGTAGTAATTCACCAACGGGCGGGTTTGCGCGCTGTAGACTTCCAGCCGTTTTTTGACGGTTTCTTCTTTGTCGTCTTCGCGCTGGATCAGGGGTTCCCCAGTCACATCGTCCTGACCTTCAACTTGCGGTGGGTTGAACTTGACGTGGTAGGTACGACCAGAAGCGGGGTGCGACCGGCGACCGCCCATGCGTTCTATGATAGCGTCGAACGGGACATCGATTTCCAGCACATAGTCCAATTTAACTCCCGCAGCCTTCATGGCGTCGGCTTGGGGGATGGTGCGCGGGAAACCGTCAAACAGAAAGCCGTTGGCGCAGTCTGCTTGGGCTATGCGTTCTTTGACGAGGTTGATGATGAGGTCGTCGCTGACCAGCCCACCCGATTCCATGACACTTTTGGCTTCAAGGCCGAGCGGCGTGCCAGCTTTGACCGCTGCGCGCAGCATGTCGCCGGTGGAAATTTGGGGGATGCCATATTTTTGGCAGATGAAGGTGGCTTGTGTGCCTTTGCCTGCACCCGGAGCACCCAACAAAATCAGTCTCATCGCATTCCTTTTTTCAGAGTTTCAATGGGGAGGCCGCTTGTCTGTGGCGGCAAGCCCCAGGACCTAATACCAGGGTGAGATGTTAAGGATAGCATGGGCATCCCCGACACTGGCTTACACGTTGGGCACCTGAGCCGACCTTGCTTCAGACGAATCAAGCGTCTGTTGATCAGCTGCGAAGAAGCAGCGCGCGTACGCGTTCCAAGTCTTGGGGCGTGTCTACACCGGGGCCGGGGGCGCTGGCGGTGATGTGCACCGCAATGCGCCCGCCGTGCCACAGCACGCGCAGTTGTTCCAGCGATTCGGTGTTTTCCAGCGGGGCGGCTTCAAAGTTTGGAAACTGCTGCAAAAAACCGGCGCGGTAGCCGTAAATACCGATGTGGCGCAACGGCGCAGGCGAGGGCAGGGCGGCAGTGTGGGCCGTGGTGGCGTCCAGCGCGGCCATGCCGTCACGCCACCAAGCAATGGGCGCGCGGCTGAAATACAGCGCGGTGCCCGCTTTGTCCAGCACCACTTTGACCACGTTGGGGTTGAGAAAGTCGGCCATCTGGTCCATGGCGTGGGCTGCGGTGCTCATGACGCAGTCGGGTCGGCCTTGCAGTTCCGCCGCCACGGCGTTGATGAGTTCGGGTTCAATCAAGGGTTCATCGCCCTGCACATTGACCACCAATGCACCTTCCGGCAAACCGAGCAGGCCACAGGCTTCTGCGAGGCGGTCACTGCCCGATACATGGTCTGTGCGGGTGAGCAGTGCAGGGATACCGTGGGCCTCGCAGACCTGGACAATGCGTATGTCGTCAGCCGCCACGACGCAGCGGCTGGCTTGGCTTTGACGCGCGCGTTGGGCCACCCGCACAACCTTGGGCAAGCCAGCCAAATCGGTCAGGGGCTTGTTGGGCAGCCTGCTGGACGACAGCCGTGCAGGAATCAGCACGGTGAAGTCGCTTGTTTGGCCGTTCATGGATGCGGTGCGGGCACAGGGGGCCGGGCCGCTTCTTCGTCCGTGATGGGGCGGCCCATGTGTTCCAGCAAGATGGGTATGCCGTCGCGCACCGGGTAGGCCAGACGGGCGCTGCGCGAGAGCAGTTCTTGCTTGTCGCGGTTGAAAATGAGCGGCCCTTTGGTGACCGGGCAGACCAGCAGTTCGAGCAGTTTGGTGTCCATGCCGTGATGATAGTCGCGCGCGCCGCCCGGTTTCAGCGCGGGGCCAAGCGGATGGCGCCGTCCAAGCGAATGACTTCGCCGTTGAGCATGTCGTTTTCAATGATGTGTTTGGCCAGCTTGGCGTAGTCGGCGGGCGTGCCCAAACGGCTGGGGAAGGGCACGTTGGCGGCCAGGGCATCTTGCACGTCTTGCGGCATGCCAAACAGCATGGGCGTGCCAAAAATGCCGGGGGCAATGGTCATGTTGCGGATGCCGTTGCGCGCCAGATCGCGGGCGATGGGCAGCGTCATGCCCACCACACCGCCTTTGGATGCTGCGTAGGCGGCTTGGCCGATCTGGCCGTCGTAAGCCGCCACGCTGGCGGTGGAGATGAGCACGCCGCGCTCG
>JAUXXN010000374.1 GCA_030684755.1 Hydrogenophaga sp. | reverse complement strand
GACAAAGTGCTGGTAAATCGGCACGTCTCGCGTTCCGCCGTCTGATCCAAGTTGGTACGGCGGATTGCCAATAATCACGTCAAACTGCATATCTGCTCCAAACAACTCGGCCATGCGAGTCTTGATGTTGTCGGTATGAATGAAAGCATAGGCATGGGTTTCCCGCCCCTCGCCCCTGTCATAGCTCGATTGGCTGGCACCGCAAAACGTGCATTTGCCGTTGGCCCAGGTGTGCTCGGTGCGCTCAAACCAGATATTTCCCATGTCGTTGGCAAAGCCCCGGGCAATGGAATGCGCGCCGTTGGCGTATTTGGAGCAATACACGCTGCGCCGCGCCAGCAAGCTGGTCAGGCGCGTGATGCCGATGCCAAACACCTGCTGCGTCAGGATGTGGTTCACACGCTCTTGCAGGTCGGGCATTTGCTGCGCCAGCCCCACGGTCAGGCGGCTGGTGATTTCGCGCAGAAACACGCCCGATTTGGTGAAGGGGTCCAGAAACCGCACGGTTTTGTCCGCCCACAAGCTGGCGCCGCCGTGGTCAGCGGCCCAGGCCTCAGCCAGCAGGTCCAGCATGCGGCCCGCCAGCTCGGGCGGGGTAAACACCTCGTCGTTGGACAGGTTGGCAATGCAGGTCAGCACATCGGGGTTGCGCCCGCGCAGAGCAAAACTGGCTTGTGGGGTGATGCTCATACGGCGCTCATCCGTTCTGGCTTTCAGGCCCTGGCAGCTTGCCCGATTGCTTTTCTATTTTCTTGTCCTCGGCTTTCACCCGGCGTTCCAGCTTCTTGATGTCTTCTTCTGCTGGCAACTGCTCGGGTGCAATCCCGCGCTGGCCCAGCACGATGCCGTGCATGAAATCGTCAACAGGACGCTTGGCGCCCTTGGCCGTATCGATCATTTTCGTGACGCCACGAAAATGATCCGATTCGTTGTAACCCGTTGATTTGCAAGACTCTATGGCCCGATAGATGGCGGTAGAAAAGTTCTCCCAGCGGGCGTAGCCCAGGGGCTCCATCAGGTCGCGGGCAAACCAGAACTCGATACCCTCATCGGGCAGTTGCTGGCTGAGTTCGTCAAAGCGTGCGGTGAGCTGGGGAACGATGGTGTCGGTCATATGCAGTCTTTTGACAGGGCAGCCAACGCGCCCACGCTCATGGACGGGTGGGTGGTGACCGGGGTAAAGATTTCGTGTTTGCCCAAGTCGGCAAACAGCGAGCCCTCTTCGCTGAACTTGGATGCACCGGTGAGTGCGTCAAACCGAAAGTCGCGCCGCTGGTACTTGCCTTTGCCCAGGTAGCCCCATTCGGCAAAGGTGATGTCTTGGCCGTGGTGGTCGCGCATGGTCAGCGCGTCGCCATGCACGAGGTTTTGCTGCAACACATAGCTTGCCGCGCGGTACAGGTCATCCGCCTTTTCCAGCTGCAGGTGGTCGGCAAACACCTCCAGCACATGGGCGCGGCATTCGGCGATGTTGTCGGCCAGCAGTTCGATGCCGTAAATGCACATCAGCCCCAGCAGGGCGTAATGCCGCCGCTCAAAGTCGGAGGGGCCGTATTTGGCTTCAACCGCAGCGAGCTTGCGTTTGAGTATTTGCACGATGAAATTGCCGCTACCGCAAGCGGGCTCCAAAAAGCGTGCGTCGATGCGCTCGGTCTCGGGCTTCACCAGGTCCAGCATGGCTTCCACCATCCAGGCAGGGGTGAAGACTTCGCCATGGTCGGCAACGCGTTGTTTGGATTTGACGAGGCTCATATGTCCGAAGGGTACAAGGGGGTGAGAACGGCGGCGGGCATACGGCTTTCAATCATGGCGGCAGAAGCAAGAGACTTCAGGCAGAGCGCCTGTGGGTTCAAGCCCAAGAAACGGAAAGCAACATGATAGGCCGCGTGGCGGGACTTCTGGCTTGCGCGGTTGGTTGGCGGCACCTTGCGGCCTGTTAAAGCTCCACGCCAGCAAAACCACACACACTTCAATGCTATTCACAATTTAATTGCACACAATTTAATTACCCCCTACATTTCAACCCATGGTCACAAGCAACAACCCTGGAATCGCCCTGTCAGACCAAGCTCTGCGCCTGGACAACCAGCTCTGCTTTGCGCTGTATTCGGCGTCGCTGGCCATGACCAAGCTCTACAAACCGCTGCTCGATGAGCTAGGCATCACCTACCCGCAGTACCTGGTTTTGCTGGTGCTGTGGGAACGCGACGGGCTCACCGTGTCCGAGTTGGGCGAACGGCTCAGCCTTGATTCCGGCACGCTCACGCCGCTGCTCAAGCGCCTGGAAACGGCGGGCTTGGTGTCGCGGCTGCGTGACACGCAAGACGAGCGGCGCGTGCTGGTGCGCCTGAGTGCCGCCGGGCGCGAGCTCAAGCAACGCGCGGCACGCATTCCCGGCTGCGTGTTGCAAGCCTCGCAGTGCAGCGTGGCCGAGGCCTTGGCGCTCACCCACCAAATTCAAAACTTGCGCAACCGGCTCACCGGTTGATCCCTCTTTTTTCAACCAGCTTCCCAGAAGCAACCCACCCCAGGAAACCACCATGACCGCACTCACCCAAGTGATCTACACCGCCCGCGCACACACCACCGGCGGCCGCGAAGGCAACTCGCGCAGCGACGACGGCCTGCTCGACCTGAAGCTGACCCCACCCAAAGCCATGGGCGGCGCCGGCACCGCCACCAACCCCGAGCAGCTGTTTGCGGCGGGTTACTCGGCCTGCTTCATGGGCGCGCTGAAACACGTGGCGGGCCTGAAGAAAGTGGCCGTGCCAGCCGACGCATCCATCGACGCCGAAGTGGACATTGGCCCCATTCCCGCCGGCTTTGGCATTGCCGCCCGCCTGGCCGTGAGCCTGCCCGGCCTGGACCGCGCCGTGGCCCAAGACTTGGTGGACACCGCGCACCAGGTGTGCCCGTATTCCAACGCCACACGCGGCAACATCGACGTGACGATCACGCTGGTCTGAGCCTGAGCGTCTTTCGGGCACGCCGAAAGGCGGCATCAAAAAAAAGCCCACCTGGGTCACACCGGGTGGGCTTTTTTGTGTGCGCAAGGGTTGCGGTTACTTCTTGTCTTTTGGTTCATAAATGGTGGTGCTGCCACCCACGCCCACGCCCACGCGGGCCTTGCTGTCGCCAATGGGCACACTCGCCCCCACGCCCGCACTGGCGTTGACACGGCCATCCTGGTTCACACCCACGCCCACACCCACCGGCCCAACTTGGGTGCCCACACCCAGGTTGACGCCACCCGAACCCACACCCACGCCAATCGAAAACGGGCCGATGGGGATGCCAATACCGACCGACGCGCAGCCGCCCAACAGCGCCGCAGCCGCCGCCAGCAACAAGGCCGACGCGCTCCGGCTGACAGCGGGGCGCAGAGAAAGAGGGGTTTTCATGGTGTGGGGCTCCGGGGGTGGTTGCTTGCTTGAAAGCGGACAGCGGCCCATTTTGACAGCGCGCAGGGCCAAACGCGCCAAGCGCAGCGCCGTGTGGCAGCGGCATCGCAAAAAGAAAAACCCCGGTCCTGCGCGCAGTCCCGGGGCTTCAGCGTTCAGCGCAAGGCCGAACAACCAGCGTCAAACCCGCCCGTTCACACCAGCAAAGCGTTGACCCGCTTCACATAGGTGGCGGGGTCTTCGGGCAAACCGCCCTCGGCCAGCAAAGCTTGGTCAAACAGGATGTGGGCCAGGTCGTCAAAGTGCGCGCTGCTCTCCAGCTTTTTCACCAGCGGGTGATCGGCGTTCACTTCCAAAATGGGCTTCACCTCGGGCGCTTGCTGGCCCGCTTGCTTGAGCATACGGGCCAGTTGGGTGCTCATGCCGTGGTCTTGCACCACCAGGCAGGCCGGTGAATCCACCAAGCGGGTGGTCACGCGCACGTCTTCGGCCTTGTCTTTCAAGCTGGCCTTCAGGCGTTCCAACACCGGCTTGAAGGTCTCGGCGGCCTCTTCGGCGGCTTTTTTCTCGGCCTCGTCTTGCAGGTCGCCCAAGTCCACCGCGCCCTTGGCCACGCTTTGCATGGGGGTGCCGTCAAAGTCGTGCAGATGCGACAGCGCCCACTCGTCCACGCGGTCGGTCATCAGCAGCACTTCAATGCCCTTCTTGCGGAACACCTCCAGCTGCGGGCTGTTTTTGGCAGAGGCCAGGTTGTCGGCGGTGATGTAGTAGATGGCCTGCTGGCCTTCTTTCATGCGGGCTTTGTAGTCGGTCAGGCTCACGCTCACGGTGTCGCTGGTGGTGCTGGCAAAACGCAGCAGCTTAGCGAGCTTTTCGCGGTTGGCAAAATCTTCGCCCAGGCCTTCTTTCAGCACGGCGCCAAATTCGGCGTAAAACGCGCTGTACTTGCCTGCGTCTTTTTCGGCAGCGGCTTGGTCTTCGGCGCTCACCACATCGGTCACGCCGTCAGCGCCTTCGGCGGCTTTGGGTGGCACGTCTTTGCGGGCCAGGTCTTCCAGCATCGTCAACACGCGGCGGGTGTTGCCCTCGCGGATGGCCTTCACGTCGCGGCTTTCTTGCAGCAGCTCGCGGCTCACGTTCAGTGGCAAATCCGCCGAATCCACCACGCCCTTGACCCAGCGCAGGTACGAGGGCATCAGCGCTTCGGCCTCGTCCATGATGAACACGCGCTTCACGTACAGCTTGATGCCCGACTTGCGGTCGCGGTTCCACAGGTCTTGCGGTGCCTTGGCCGGGATGTAGAGCAGTTGCGTGTATTCGGTGCTGCCCTCCACGCGGTTGTGGCTCCAGGCCAGCGGCGCGTCTTGGTCGTAGCTGAGGTTTTTGTAGAACTCGGCGTACTGCTCTTCAGAAATGTCTTTCTTGCTGCGCGCCCACAGCGCGTTGGCCGAATTCACAGCCTCCCAGGCGTCTTGCTTCACATATTCGCTCTTCTCGGCGTCCCACTCTTCCTTTTGCATGAGGATGGGCAGGCTGATGTGGTCGGAGTATTTGCTGATGATTTGCTTGAGCTTCCAGTGGCTCAGGTAATCGCCCTTGTCGTCGCGCAGGTGCAAGATGATGCTGGTGCCGCGCGCGGCGCGCTCGATGGTTTCCACCTCAAAGTCGCCGGTGCCGCCGCTGGTCCAGCGCACACCTTCGGCTGCTGCCAGGCCAGCGCGGCGGCTTTCCACCACGATTTTGTCGGCCACGATGAAGCCGGAATAAAAGCCCACGCCGAACTGGCCAATCAGCTGCGCGTCTTGCTTCTGGTCGCCGCTCAGGTGGCTCATGAAGTCTTTGGTGCCGCTCTTGGCAATGGTGCCCAGGTGCTCCACCGCCTCGGCCAGGCTCATGCCGATGCCGTTGTCGGTGATGGTGATGGTCTTGGCGTCTTTGTCAAACGCCACGCGCACGTCGAGGTTGGGCGCGTCTTCAAACAGCGCGGCGTTGTTCAACCCCTCAAAACGCAGTTTGTCGCAGGCGTCCGAGGCGTTGGAGACCAGCTCGCGCAAAAAGATGTCGGGGTTGGAGTACAGCGAATGGGTGACGAGGTGCAGCAGTTGCGACACTTCGGCCTGGAATGACAGGGTTTGTTTGCTCATGGAACCAATAGAAGTTTGAAAAACACAGACGCGCCCCTCCGGAGCGCCCACGCAAGCGTGAGTTGTGGGCGGGGTGCAGGTTTTCAAGGGTTGGGGTCGGATGCTGGGCGCAACCAAGCCAACACCTGAGCCGCCACCGCCGGGCTTGAAAGCAGTTCCAAATGCCCGGTGCGGTACACCACGTGCTGGCTTTCGCGGGCGAACACCAACCGGCGCGCCGGTTCGTCGTGCTGGCCCAGCGCGCTGTTGAGCGGCACCAAGCCATCGCCCGTCAGCCGGTCGGCCAGCAGGCCGCGCTTGGACGCAAGCGTGGCGGCCACGGTGAAGCAGGCCACGCCTTCGGGCAAAGGCAGCGGGGTGCGGTGGTCTTGTGCGGAGGCAAAGCGGTCGCGGCCTTGCCAGTCGGCGTCCACCACATGGCCGTGGCGCAGGTCGGTGATGCCTGCGCTGCGGATCTTGCCCAACTTGGAAAATGGCAGCGTGTGCGGCGACGAAGCCAACAGCCAGTCCACCCCGTGGCCGGCGCGCTCCAGCGGGGCGCCGTGGTGTGGCGTACCCAGAAACACCAGCTCATGCAGCCGCGCTGGCCAGTGCAGGCCCGCCTCGCGCGCGGCCTGCACAGCCGAGCGCGCCACCAACCCACCCATGCTGTGGCCGACGATGGTGATGCGCTCCAACGGCACCGGCCACGCCGCCGCCAGCTGCTCCAGTTGCAAGGCCAACTCACGGCCGTTGTTGGACGTGTGCAAGCCCGAGTTGTAGCGCAGGTACACCGGCGTGCAGCCCAGCGCCTGTGCCAAAAACGCGCCGTGGTCGTGGCCGCTGCGCAGCCACTGCGTGTCGTTCATGCACAGGCCGTGCACCAGCAACAGCAGGTGTGTGCTGGGTTGGGCCAGTTGCGTCCGCAGCAACTGGGGCGCCAGCGGCAGCACCCGCCCGCCCTGGCGCAACTCCATGGCCTGGGCCAGCGGGTTGCCGAAGCTCTGCAGCCGGTCACCCAACACACCGTTCAACGCGGCCAGCACCGCCTCGCGCGCAGGCGAAGCCTCGGGGTGCGTGGCCGGGTCGTCCACCAGCGGCAGCAACAGGGCCAAAGCCCCGTCCAGCCCGTGGCCCACGATGTGCGTCACACCACGAATGCCCCGATAAATCTGCCCAGTGAGGCCACCGGTTTGTTCGGGCAAAGCCCCACCCGAAAACCCCAACCGCCGAAGCACCGACTGGTGCACGCCCTCGGTGATGTTGATCACGCCCTGCGTGGCCTGCGAAGCCAGCTGGGCAGCGCTGCGCAGGTCGGACGGGCGCACGTGGCGCAGCACGGCGCGTTTGGGGAGTTTGGGTGGGGTGGGGGCGGTCATGGTTGCATTGTGGCGGCGCATGGGAGCCCGCAATGGGGACCGCACTCTATGCCTTTTTTCCACATGAAAGCGACATCCGACACAGCAACTCAAGCACACGACTCCCCCGCCCCCAGATACCGCCACTGCCCGACGGGCAGGTTGCCCAGCACCACGTTGCCGATGCGGATGCGCTTCAAGCCCACCACGTGCAGGCCGACCTGTTCGCACATGCGGCGGATCTGTCGTTTTTTGCCTTCGGTGAGTATGAAGCACAGTTGCTCAGGGTTCATCCATTCCACCTGAGCGGGTTTTAGGGGTTGGTCGTCCAGGCTGAGGCCGTGGCGCAGCCGGGCGAGTTGGGCGGCGGGGAAGACGGCCTGCACGTTTTGTGCAACCACACCCGCACCGTGCGGACCGTTGGGCGCGTACTGCACGCGCACCAAATATTCTTTTTCGATGCCGCTGCTGTCGCCGATGAGTTGGCGGGCGATGCGGCCATCTTGCGTGAGCACGAGCAGGCCGACGGAGTCGATGTCGAGCCGACCGCAGGGTGCCAAGCCGCGCGTGTGTTCGGGGGCGAAGCGGCGGTTGTCTGCCGGGTGGCGGGCGTCGCCGCGCCATTGGCTGGGCGCGCCGATGAGGGTGGCGGCGGCTTCGTGGCCGTCTTCGGGCTGGCCGCTCACATAGCCCATGGGTTTGTGCAGCAAGATGGTGACTTGCCCGGCCTGTTGGTGGCGGGCTTGGGGCAGCACGTCCACCTTGGCATCGGGCGCCACGGGCAGGCCCATGACGGCGGGTTCGCCGTTGACCAGCACCCAGCCGCGGGCGATCCATTCGTCGGCCTCGCGGCGCGAGCACAAGCCGAGGTCGGCCATGCGTTTGTTCAGGCGGATTTCACCACGCACGTTGCCGACGCGGGCGAGGTCGGGCCGGTGCGGCGGCGGGCGCGGTGTGTCACGCGGGCTACGCTGCGGGCGGTCGCCGCTGTAAGGCGCGTCACGCGGATCGCGTGGGTTGCCATAGGGGTCGCTGCGGCGGGGCTGGTTGCTGGGGTTGGGCCGCTCGCTCCAGCCGCGCTCGTCACCGCGCGGTGCGGTGGGTGCGCGACCGTAGGCGTTGGGCTGTTCGTCACGGCCACGGGGGTCTTGTCGAGGGTCTTGTCTGGGGTCTCGGCGTGTGTCTTGTCGGCTGTCTTGCCGGGGGGCTTGGCGGTTGTCGAAGCGGTTATCTGGCCGGTTCGTGGGCCTGTTGTCAGGGCGGTTGTCAGACCGATCTTCCCAGCGGCGTTCGCGTCCGTCGGGCTGGGGGGCGCCGCGTTGGCCGTCGCCGCGTTCGGTGGCCGAGCGCGGGGGTTTGGGTGCCGAGGCGGACACGCTTTTGGCGCGGGCCGGGCCGGGTGGGCGCACGGGCGCGCGGCGCGGCGCAAAGGGGTCGGACGGCTTGCTGGCAGCGCCCGGGTTGAGTTTGAGGGTGCGGGCTGGTTTGTCGGTGGTCATGTAGCAATCATCCCAGATGGGCTGCAAGAATAAAAATGGAATTGCGCGGGCGACTGACGCTCAACGCGGCTCCAGCTCACCCGAACGCAGGGCAGCCAAGTCGAGCACGCGCAGACCGCCGTATTCCACCCGTATCCAGCCCTTGGCGGACAGGGCAGACAAGGCTTCGTTGACGCGCTGGCGCGACAGCCCCACCAAGTAGGCCAGCTCTTGTTGGGTGATGCGCAAAATACCGTCCACGTTGGGCGAGAGCAGCGGGTGAAACAGCGCGGCGAGGTTGCGGGCCACGCGCAGGTCGGGGTTGTTGATGCGGTCAATTTCGCGTGCGGCAATGAACTGGCCCAGCCGCTCGTTGAGTTGCAACATCACAAAGCGGTTGAAGCCGATGGAGTGGTCCAACAGCCAGTGAAAGGTGTCCACCGGCACACCGGCCACGCGGCATTTGCGCAGGGCTTGCACGTTGTAGCGGTAAGGCTCGCGCTTGAGCACCGTGCCCTCGCCAAACCAGCCGCCGGGGGCCAGACCGGTGAAGGTGATGGCAAAGCCTTGTGACTCGTCGTTGTTCATCTTCAGCAGCCCGTCCACCAAGCCAAACCAGTAGGTGGCCGAACGCCCGAAGCGGATGATGTAGTCGCCCGCCAAAACTTCGGTGACCACCAAACCTTCGAGCGCGCGCTCACGTTCGACTGGGCCCAGGCTGGGCAACCAAGGTATTTGCGCCAGCTCGGCTTCGGTGGGG
The DNA here is from genome assembly GCA_030684755.1 of Hydrogenophaga sp. Lineage (GTDB taxonomy): Bacteria > Pseudomonadota > Gammaproteobacteria > Burkholderiales > Burkholderiaceae_C > Hydrogenophaga. Next base: position 2,440 of record JAUXXN010000374.1, on the reverse strand, counting down.
GCACGGGAGCGCTGTCGCAGCGAAGAACCTGGGCGATTTGATGGGAAAGGGGCCATGGCGGAAGTCCAGTCGGCGAAAAAGACTAAGGGAAAGTCCTAAGGGGGAAGACCCCTCAATTGTCGTCGCACTGACAACATAACGTCAAACACCGGCATAACATCCGCATCAGAATGATTTGAAAGCGGTGCGACCGTAGCGATCCAGAGGTGCTCTGGACCGTTCCCCAGACTCAGGAGACCTTGCCATGCAAAACACTTTCCCCCGGCTGCTGCTGGAACACGCGCAGCGCCGACCCGATGCGCCCGCCATGCGCGAAAAGGAATACGGTATCTGGCAGACCACCAGTTGGTCGGCCATGGCGCAATTGGTGGAGGCCATTGCCTGCGGTCTGCACCAAGCGGGCTTGCAGCGGGGTGAGCACATGGTGGTGATCGGTGCCAACCGCCCCCGCCTGTACGCCACCATGCTGGCCGCGCAGTCGATTGGTGCCATTCCGGTGCCGCTGTACCAGGACGCCGTGGGCGCCGAATGCGTGTTCCCCATCAACAACGCGGACATTCGCTTTGCGGTGGTGGAAGACCAAGAGCAGGTCGACAAGATGCTGGAGATCCGCGACCGCTGCCCACAGCTCTCGCACATTTACTTCGACGACCCGCGCGGTCTGCGCAAATACGACGAGCTGGGTCTGGGCGCACTGGAAGAGCTGGTGGCCGGTGGCCAGGCCTTCGCCAAAATCCACCCACAGCTGTTCCGCGAACAGGTGGACATGGCCCAGCCCGACGATGTGGCCGCCATGTTTTTCACCAGCGGCACCACCGGCAACCCCAAGGGCGTGGTGCACACGCACAACACACTGATCGACCGCGCCGCCGTGGGCACGCGCTTTGACAAGCTGACCGAAAACGACGAGGTGTTGGCCTACCTGCCGCCGGCCTGGATCGGGCAGAACATCTTTTCTTATGCGCAGTGGCTGGTGGCGGGCTATGTGGTCAACTGCCCCGAGTCGGGTGCCACCGTCACCATCGACCTGAAAGAGGTCGGGCCCACCTATTACTTTGCGCCGCCCCGGGTGTTTGAAGGTTTGCTCACCACGGTGATGATCCGCATGGAAGACGCGGGCGCCATCAAGCGCAAGATGTTCCACACCTTCATGGACGTGGCCCGCCGCATCGGCCCGAGCAAGCTCGACGGCAAACCCGTGGGCCTGGCCGATTCGGTGCTGTACGCGCTGGGCAATATTTTTGTGTATGGCCCGCTGCGCAACAGCCTGGGCATGAGCCGGGTGCGCGTGGCCTACACGGCGGGCGAGGCTATCGGCCCCGATCTGTTCAGCTTTTACCGCTCCATCGGCATCAACCTGAAACAGCTCTACGGCTCCACCGAAACCGCTGTGTTTGTGTGCCTGCAGCCCGACCACGAAGCCCGCGCCGACACGGTGGGTGTGCCCTGCGAAGGCGTGGAAATCAAGCTGAGCGACACCGGTGAAATTCTGGTGAAGTCGCCTGGTTTGCTGAAGGAGTACTACAAAAACCCCAAGGCCACCGCCGAGGTGCTGACCGCCGACGGCTGGTACCACACCAGCGACGCCGGGTTTATTGACGCGTCGGGCCACCTGAAGATCATCGACCGGGTGAAGGACGTGGGCCGCATCAAGGGCGGCGCGTTTGACAACGCCATGTTCGCGCCGAAATACGTGGAGAACAAGCTCAAGTTTTTCTCGTACATCAAAGAAGCCGTGGCTTACGGCGACCAGCGCGAGAAGGTTTGCATCATGGTCAACATCGACATGGAAGCTGTGGGCAACTGGGCCGAACGGCGCAACCTGCCCTACGCCGGCTACACCGATTTGGCGCAAAAGCCCGAGGTGTACGAGTTGATTCGCGACTGCGTGGAAAAAGTCAACGCCGACCTGAGCCGAGACGAGCTGCTGGCCGGCAGCCAGATCAGCCGCTTCCTGGTGCTGCACAAAGAGCTGGACGCTGACGACGGCGAACTGACCCGCACCAACAAGGTCCGTCGCGGCTTCATTGCCGAGAAATACAACGTGTTGATCGACGCGCTGTACGGCGGTAAGACCGAGCAATTCATTGAAACCCAGGTGAAGTTTGAAGACGGCCGCACCGGCAGTGTGAGCGCCACGCTGAAGGTGGGCGACGCCAAGACCTTCACCCCTGTGAAAGCCGCAGCATGACCAAAAAAATTGGCGACGTCATTTTGGACGTTCAAAACATCTGCCTGCGCTTTGGTGGCGTGAAGGCGCTGACCGACATTTCCTTCAACGTGAAGGAACATGAGGTACGCGCCATCATCGGACCCAACGGCGCGGGCAAAAGCTCCATGCTGAACTGCATCAACGGTGTGTACACGCCGCAAGAAGGCAGCATCAGCTTTCGCGGCCAAACCTTCAAGCACATGAACAGCCGCCAAGTGGCCGAGATGG
>JAUXXN010000371.1 GCA_030684755.1 Hydrogenophaga sp. | reverse complement strand
CGCACCGCCGCGAGGTCGCTGCCGGCCTGCGGCTCGGTCAGGTTCATGGTGCCGGTCCACTCGCCGCTCACCAGCTTTTCCAGGTAGGTAGCCTTCAGTTCGTCGCTGCCGGCGGTCAACAGCGCTTCAATGGCGCCGTCGGTCAGCAGCGGGCACAGCGCAAAGCTCATGTTGGCGCTGTTCAAGATTTCACCGCAGGCAGCACCAATGGTCTTGGGCAGGCCTTGGCCACCGAAGTCCACCGGGTGCTGCAAACCCTGCCAGCCGCCTTCGGCGTACTGCTTGAAGGCTTGCTTGAAGCCGGGCGTGGTGGTCACTTTGCCATCGTGGAAGGAAGACGGGTATTTGTCGCCCTCCCAGTTCAAAGGCGCGATCACGCCTTCGTTGAGCTTGGCGCACTCCTCCAGCACGGCTTGCGCGGTTTCCAGCCCGGCGTCTTCGAAGCCGGGCATTTGCGCCACCGCCGCGATGCCGGCGATGTGCTCCATGTTGAACAGCATGTCTTTGAGGGGTGCGGTGTAGCTCATGTTGCGTGTCTCGTGTTGGAATGGTTTCAGCAGATACAACAAGGGCATCGCGAACGATGCCCTTGCCGGTGGTGCGTCGCTTACAGCGCCTTGATCAGCTCAGGCACTGCGGTGAACAGATCGGCTTCCAGCCCGTAGTCGGCCACCGAGAAAATCGGGGCTTCGGGGTCTTTGTTGATGGCCACGATCACCTTGGAGTCTTTCATGCCGGCCAAGTGTTGGATGGCGCCCGAGATGCCGGCCGCGATGTACAACTGCGGTGCCACGATCTTGCCGGTCTGGCCCACTTGCCAGTCGTTCGGGGCGTAGCCCGCGTCCACGGCAGCGCGGCTGGCGCCGAGTGCAGCGCCCAGCTTGTCGGCCAGCGGCGTCATAACTTCGTTGAACTTTTCGGCACTGCCCAGCGCCCGTCCACCGGACACGATGACCTTGGCGGCGGTAAGTTCAGGACGATCGCTCTTGGCAATTTCGCTGCCCACGAACGTGCTCTTGCCGCTGTCGGCTTGGGCTGCCTGGGTTTCCACGGCGACCGATCCACCGGTGGCGGCGGCTGGATCGAAACCGGTGGTGCGCACGGTGATGACCTTGGTGGCGTCCAAGCTCTGCACAGTGGCCATGGCGTTGCCGGCGTAAATCGGGCGTTCGAAAGTGTCGGCAGCCATCACCTTGGTGATGTCACTGATCTGGCCCACATCCAGCTTGGCGGCCACGCGCGGGGCAATGTTCTTGCCGCTGGCCGTGGCCGGGAACAGGATGTGGCTGTAGCCCGAGGCAATGGCCAGCACCTGAGCGGCCACGTTCTCGGCCAGACCGTGCGCGAGGTACTCGGCGTCGGCGTGGATGACTTTCGAAACGCCAACGATCTGGGCGGCGGAAGCGGCGGCGGCCCCGGCGTTGTGCCCGGCGATGAGTACATGCACCTCACCACCACACTGGGCGGCGGCGGTGACGGTGTTGAGCGTGGCACCTTTGATGGTGGCGTTGTCGTGTTCGGCAATAACGAGTGCGGTCATGTTGTGCTTCCTCAGATCACTTTGGCTTCGTTCTTCAACTTGTCCACCAAGGCGGCCACGTCGGCCACCTTGATGCCCGCGCCGCGCTTGGGCGGCTCGCTAACCTTGAGCGTCTTGATGCGAGGGCTCACATCCACACCCAGGTCTTCGGGTTTGTAGGTGGTCAAAGTCTTCTTCTTGGCCTTCATGATGTTGGGCAGCGTCACGTAGCGCGGCTCGTTCAGGCGAAGGTCGGTGGTGACAATGGCGGGTAGGCTCAGGCTCAGCGTTTCCAGGCCACCGTCCACTTCGCGGGTCACGTTGACCTTGCCGTCTACCACCTCAACTTTGTTGGCGAAGGTGCCTTGCGGCAGGTCGGCCAGGGCGGCGAGCATCTGACCGGTCTGGTTGCTGTCGTCGTCAATGGCCTGTTTGCCCAAAATCACCAAGCCAGGCTGTTCC
>JAUXXN010000368.1 GCA_030684755.1 Hydrogenophaga sp. | reverse complement strand
GTCATACAACAGCATGTGTGAAGCTAAGTGCTGAAACGCAGCCATCTTTACTTTTGAAGTTCAGTAAGTCATTGATTTATGTAGAAAAGTGAAGCGGTCAAATTTTTATTCGGCTGTACATGATTACCTCCACTTTAATTTTCACTTTGGGCTTGATATTTGTCAATATTATTCATCATTTTTTATACGGTCATTGCCACTTTTACTGGAGACCTCGTCTTCTCCCTGGCCATAGGAAGCACTTTTCGTACCAATCAACCTTGAACATCCTGCCCCCCGAAACCCACGGTGCCTGGCGCCAAGCCGTCTGGAACTTGGCCAACCAGCCGCCCACACAACCCCGGCTGCCCTTGTGCGCCGGGAAAAACACCCTCGGCTCGGTAGTGCCCGCCCTGCTGGAACGGCTGGCCACCCGAGGCGTGCCGCTGCACAGCCTGGGCCTGCAACACCAGCGCAGCACGCAGGGCGAAAGCTGGCAACTGCTCGGCCCCGTCACACCCACCCTGGCGCAACTGGCGCTGGCCTTGCAAGCCGCTGGCCTGGTGCGCCACTGGCACGGCGAAGCCCTGGCCGTGCAAGACGCGGCGGGCGTCTGCATCGGCGCGGTGGAACGCGGCATCACGCGCCTGCTGGGCATGCCCACACAGGGCGTGCATCTGGTGGGCGTGGTGCTGGGCGACACCGAAGGCCCAAGCCGTGTCAACACCTGGGTGCAACACAGGTCGGCTCGCAAAGCCGAATTCCCCAGCCGCTGGGACACCCTGATGGGCGGCACGGTGGCCCTGGGCGAAACGCCCGAAACCACCTGGCCGCGCGAACTGTGGGAAGAAGCGGGCCTGCACCCCAGCGACCTGCACGCGCTGCAACACCATGGCCGCATCCGCGTGGCGCACCCCGTGGGCCATGGCAATGACGACGGTGACAGCGAGGGGCTGTCGTACAGCGTGGAACACCTCGACTGCTACCTGGCCCAACTGGCCCCTGGCACCACGCCACACAACCAAGACGGCGAAGTGCAATGCTTTGAACGGCTGCCCCCGCCAGCGCTGGCCGAACGCATGGCCAGCGGCGGCTTTACACCGGAAGCGTCTTGTGTTTTGTTGCGGGTTGGTTGAAATACACACGCTAACTTGATGGCGTGCAGAACCGCTCACCGGTCCCCGCCCCCCATCTGCTGCCCCACCGCCACACCGCGCAAAAAGGCCGTCAATTCAGCATCGGCACCCAATTCGGCGGCCAGGGTGCTGGCGCGGGCGGTGTCGCGTGTGGTGCCCAGTTGGGTTTGCCAGTGGCTGGCTTGTTGCGCCCAGCGTTGGCGGGTTTTTTTGGGCAGCAGGCTGCGCAGGGCTTCGGTGCTGTAGCGCAGGCGTTTGGCCAATATGCGGGCGCGATGTTGGTTCTCTAACGGCCCCAGGGTTTGGGTGGCGGTCATCAGGCGCTGGTTCAGGCGGGCCAGGCGGCGCTGAGCCCAGTGTTCAAGGGTGGGCGGTTTTGTGGGGTGTTTGGCATGCTTAGGTTCGTCCAGCGTGGCTGGGTCTGCCAGTGTCTGCAGCGCTTGCAGGGCGCTCAGCAGGGTGTGCCCAACGGCGGGGTTTTGCAAGGCCTGGCGCACGGTGTGGCGCTGGGTTTGGGCGGCTTGCGTCAGGGCGTTTTGCAGGGCTTGCCAGTGGGCCTGGCGGTGCGGCTGGTGTTCGGTGTAGGCGTGTTGCAGCGTGGGCAGGGTTTCGGTCAGGGCCACGTCGCGGTCGCGCAGTTCGCCCAGGGCGTTCAGCAGGGGTTTGAGCGGTGCCCAGTCAGGCAGCGCGTTGGGCGGGAGCACAGGCTTGAACAGGCGCAAGCCACTTTTGAAGCGCCGCCACGCCACGCGAGCTTGGTGAACCACCTCAGGGTCGTCTGAGTGCTGCAATTCAGCCAGGTGGGTGGCGAAGGTGCGCAGCATGTGGCTGAGCAGCCGTTGGGCCAGTTGCAGCATCGCGTGGTGGGTGCGGTGATCGGCATGGGGGGGCGTCATGGCATTCCTTAACCGGGTTCATACAAGAAGAAAGCTCAGCAGGCCATCGGTAGACGGTGGCCCGCCCTGCAGTTTCAGTCGGCCCGCAAGGCGCTGTGATGACACCGGTCATGAAACCCGCGATGACAACGGTCTTGACGCACCTACAGTTGGCGCTGCAGGCGGCGGCCTCGTCACCCGTCTTCAAACGGTTGTCACAAGTACTTCATACACTGATCACATGAACCACCTCCCCTCTTCGACCTCGCTGCACCAGGCGGCTGACGCACTGGACCAACTTACCCATGCCGCGCTGGCCCGTGGCAGTGCCGGGCTTTCACCCGTTTCTATGGGCCGCGCTTGGACCGACTGGGCGCTGAACCTGGCGGTTTCGCCGGGCACACAGGCCCGCCTGTTCACCGAGGCGCAAACCTTGGGCCTGGCTTGGCTGGGTGCGCAGCACGCGACCCTGTCCCAGCTGCCCACGGCCCAAGACAGCGCCGACACAACCGCCCCAGAACCCCACAGCGCCGCGCACGACGCGCGCTTTGCAGACCCGGCCTGGAGCGCATGGCCCTGGAACGCCATGGCCACCGCCAACCTGGCCTGCGAGCGCTGGTGGCAGAGCGCCATTGCCATGCGGGGCATAGAGCCGCATTCACGCGAACAGCTACAGTTTTTGACCCAGCAAGGGCTGAACATGGTTTCGCCCAGCAACAGCCTGCTGCTGAACCCGCAGGCGCTGCGCAAGGCCGCCGACACCCACGGTCAAAGTCTGGTCACCGGCTTGGGCCATGCGGTGGACGCTTGGCGCGAGCGCCACGGGTTGGCGCCGCTACAGGTGGGTGTCGATGCATTGGCACCCGGGCAGGGCCTGGCCACCACACCGGGGCAGGTGGTGATGCGCAACGACTTGGTGGAGCTGATTCGCTACCAACCCACCACGGCGCAGGTGTTGGCCGAGCCGGTGCTGATCATTCCGTCTTGCATCATGAAGTACTACATCTTGGACCTGTCGCCGCACAACTCCATGGTGCGCTGGCTGGTGGCGCAGGGCCACACGGTGTACATCGTGTCGTGGCGCAACCCAGATGAAAACGATGCCTTGCTGACGCTGGACGACTATGTGCGCCTGGGCGTGTTGGATG
>JAUXXN010000366.1 GCA_030684755.1 Hydrogenophaga sp. | reverse complement strand
CAGTGGTCGAGTTGCTCGGCGTCCCAAGCCCAGGCGGCGGGGCCGGTGAGTATGTTGCGCGCCATGGTCTGCGCGGCTTGCGCTTGTTCGGGGTTCAGGCCGAATTCGCGCGCGGCGGCTTGCAGGTGGGTCGGCGTCCAGTCAAAACCTTGGGCGGGCGTGGGGCACCACTGCAACAGACGGTGCAAGGCCAGACCGATACGGGCGCGTTCGTCGTTGGGCAGGGCCGGGGCGTCGGTTGGGCTGGTCAGCGCTTCTGCCTGTGTTGCGCGGGCGGCTGGGGGCGTGTAACTGGGCAGGCTGGGCAAAACGAAGTTGGCGGCGGCGGTGGTAGCTTGGGTGGTTGGCAAGGCCTTGGACGCAGCATGCGTATCGGGTGCGCCGGCAGCGTCGAGCGGCGCTGAAAGCGGCTTTGCAAGTGGATCTGAAACCGGCAGGGACACAGGTTGCTCCAGCGGCAGGGCCAGAGGCTGCAAGCGTTGGTACCAGCTGGCGGCGCTGCTGCGTTGGTGCGGCTCAAAGCTGGAGATGACCAAGCGCTCTTCGGCGCGGGTGAGCGCCACATACAGCGCGTTGAGTTCTTCCAGCGCGCGCGCCTGTTGCTCCTGTTGCAACACGCTCACCACACAAGCCGGAGGCGATTTTTCGCTGGCCAAAAACACAAAGCGGCGCGGCACGGCGTTTTCACCCGGCCAGTCCACCAGCACGCCCATGCTGTCGGGTTTAGAGGAGCCGGTGTCGGTGTCGAGCATGAGCACGGTGTGCGCCTCCAAGCCCTTGGCACCATGGATGGTGAGCAGGCGCACAGCTCCGGGCGTTTGGCTGGGCGTGGCTTTGATGCCGCCCGCCTTGAGGGCGCGCACCAGCCGGTAGGGCGTGAGAAAGCGGCCACCGTCTTGCGCCAGCGACTGGGCCAGCACATCGCGCAACTGGGCCAGCACGGCTGCGCGCTGGCTGGCGGGCACGGCCTGAGCAAAGCGGGCCAACACGTCGCCGTGGTCGTACAGGGCCGACAGCGCATCGTGCGGCGGCAGGGTTTGCACCCAGTGTTGGTACAGCGCCAGCCGCTGGGCCGTGGCCACGAAGTCGGCGGCTTGTGTTTCGGTTGGCGCAGCGTCGGGGTCTTGTTCGGGCCGCTGTAAGCAACGGGTTTGCTCGTGCGCAGGCAAGGCGGCGAAGCGCTGCAACACGTCCCACCACGGGGTTTTGAGGCTGGCGGGCGCTGGGGTGGGCGCATCGGTGGCGCTGTTCCCGGCGTCGCTGCGCGGCGTGGCTTGCGGGTGCAGACGCATGACCGGGGCATCGCGGGCCATACGGGCCATTTGACCCAGCGCGTCGTCGCTCCAGCCAAACAGCGGCGACTTGAGCGCGCGCGCCAGGCTCAGGTCGTGCCGGGGCGACACCAACACATCCAGCAAAGCCACCACGTCTTGCACGGCGGGGGCTTCGCACAGGTCGAGTTTTTCGGGTTGTTCGCTGGCAATGCCGCGCTCCAGCAAGGCAGCGTGCATCCAGCCCAGGCGCTCGCGGCGGCGCGACAGCACCATCACGTCGTCGGCCTTGAGCTGGCCGGAGGCGATTTCTGCCGCCACCCAGTCGGCGGCTTGGCGGGCTTCCAGGGCCGACAAGGTGTCTTCGGGCAACACGCGGGGCGTGGTCAGGCTGTCGCGCCACGCCGGTTCTTCAGCGTCGGTGGCGCCGGGTCGCTCGCGTGAATGGCGGGCCACTTGCGGCAGCGCCAGCACGGCGCCGGTGTAGGTGCTCTCGGTGGTGTGGGCGCGGTAGTCGCTGTATTCGCCCTCAGCCACCGCGCCCAACATGGCGGTGTTCAGGGCTTGCACCACGCCTTGGGCGCAGCGCCGGGTGTGGTCGCAGCTCAGCAAGGCACCGGCCAAGCCGTTCACCACGAAAGCCTGCGCGGCCTTGAACACCTGCGGTTCGGCGCGGCGAAAACGGTAAATGGACTGTTTGGGGTCGCCCACCAAAAACACGCACGGCGCCTCGCCCGGCCCAGCGCCCGCGTAGGCCGACAACCAGCCGTACAGCGCCTGCCATTGCAGCGGGTTGGTGTCTTGAAATTCGTCAATCAACACATGGCGCACCCGGGCGTCCAGCCGCTGTTGCATCCAACCCGACAACTCGGCGTCGCCCAGCAAGCGCCGGGCCGCGCCTTCCACGTCGTTCATGTCGATCCAGCCGCGCTCGCGCTTGAGCGCGCCATAAGCAGCCAGCAACACACGCGATAGGCGCGCCATGCGTTGGTGGTGTTGCCAGGCTTGGTGTTGGCGCTGGGCGCTGCACAGGTCTTGCAGCTCGGGCTCGGCTTCTTGCGCGGCGGTGAATTTGGTGAGGTTGGTGTTGAGCCGGTCTTCGGTGGCGACAAAAAACGCTTTGCGCAGCAGGGCCAGACGCTTGGGCATTTGGGCGGGTTCGTCGGCCAGTTCAAAGGCGGTCACCACGCCCGCCGCCGCTGTTTTGGGGGTTTTGTTGGTTTCGCCACCCAAGGCTTTGGCCCAGGCCAGCCAGCGCGGGCGCGCCGTGGGGGCCAGCAGCGCCTGTTCGGGCGTGTCCAGATCGGCCCAGCGGGGAAACAGTTCGCCGAAAGGCTGCACCGAGGCATCGACCACGCCCGCAGCGTCGGACAAGGCAAATTCGACCCGCTTTTGCAAGGCGTTTTCCAGCGCTTTCAGGGTTTGGTGGCGGCCATGCTGGGCCACGCTGTCCATGAAGTCTTGTTTGTCGTTGGGGCTGGCGGTCAAGGCGGCGTAAAAACGCGGCCAGACCAGGGCCACGGCCTGCGCATCGTCTTCCAGCAGCTCGTATTGGGGCGGCAGCTCCAGCTCTTGCAACACCGACAGCGGTGCGCCGCGCAGCAGCGCGGCAAACCAGCCGTGAAAGGTGCGCACCTGCACCGGACGCCCGAGCGCGGTCAGGCGTGGGTGCAGGCTGCGGGCTTCGGGGGCGCGCCGCTGCGCATCAGCCGCCGACAAGCCGCGTGCACGCAGCTCGTTGGCCAGCGCGTCGTCGGACAAAGTGGCCCAGCGGCGCAGTTCAGCGTTGAGGCGGTCGCGCATTTCTCCCGAGGCTTTTTTGGTGAAGGTGATGGCCAGAATGTCTTGTGGCGGGCAGCCGTCGAGCAAGGCACGCAGGATGCGCGAAACCAGCATCCAGGTTTTACCGGCCCCGGCGCAAGCTTCGACGGCTATGCTGCGCGCCGGGTCGCAGGCGACGGCGTAGAACGCTTCGCGGGGCGCGGGGTTGCCGTTGATGCAATACGCGGCAGTGGTAGATGCTGCGGCTGTGGATGTGGCGGTCAACGTGGTAGTCAGTGAGGTGGTCAATGGGGTTTTCACGGTGGCGGTGGTCATGCCGATGCGCTCCAGAAATCTTTGCGGCACAAACCGCGCGCGGCGCAAAAGTCGCACACCCGACCTTCGCCCAGCGCGGGCATGGGGTGACCAGCGGCGATGCGGTCCATGTCGTGTGTCAAACCGGCCAGCAGGTGTTCGCGGGCCAGCAACACATCGGGTTGTTCCACCAGCAGCGTGCCTGCGTCTCTGGCGTTGTTGCTGCGTTTGTCGGTGATGCTGAGGTAGGCGGCGCGCAGGTTTTCGCTGGGCAACAGCGCGGCGTAAAACGACAACTGGGTGTCTTCCAAGGGTTCTTTCACCCGGTCCAGCGTTTTCGGGCGGCCCTCGGTTTTGTAGTCGATCACCAACGGAATGGGGCCTTCCGGGCTGTCTTGTTGGTCGATGCGGTCCAGCTTGCCGTAGAGCTTCCAGGTGCCCGCTTGGGCGGTGCGGGCGGCTTCGGCCTCCATAAAACGGGGGCCGACGCGGCCTTCGGTGGCTTCAAAACCGGCCAGCCAGCTCAAGTAACCGTCGCGCAGCGCGGGCCAGACGGCTTGGTAGGGCAAGAAACCGGCACCCTCCCCCGCGTTCAGGCCCATGGTTTCGGCCACGGCGTCGCCGCATTGGTCGAGCGCGGCGCGGTCTGCGGCTTGGCCGGGGCGGTCGTCGCCGCGTTGTTCGTGAAACGCCCGCAACACGGCGTGCAGCCAATTGCCCATGTCGCGCTGGTCGGGTTCGCCCTCCAGCTCGGCAGCGTCCACCAAGCGCAATTGGCGCAGGGCAAAAAACCGGTACGGGCAGTCGCGCAGGTCTTGGTAAGCGCTGGCGGACAAAGATTCGGGCAGCGCATCGCCCGCCGAGGGCGCGGGCGCACCTTGGGGCTGGGCTTGCAACACACGCTCGGGCCGGGGGTCGGCGGCGCCGGTGGTGCCCGCGTCCGATGTCCACAAGGCCTGCACCCAGGCGCTGGGCAGCAGCGCTTCGCCGCGTTCTTGGGTGCGCCACAACACGTCCAGGTGCGGCTGCGCCAAGGTGGTCTGCCAAGCTTGCGCGGCGGATTGCGCCAACACCTCGCGCGCAGGCAGGCCCAAGGCTTCGCGCTGGGCAGCGGTCCACTGGCCGGGCGATTCGGGGCTGGGGTTCAGGTGCGCCTCGTCGCAGCCGGGCACCACGGTGGCGGCAAAGTGGCGGCCCAGCAGCTGCGCCATGGGCAAGATGACCACCGCCGCCGCGCCGGTGCTGGCGGGTGAGAAACTGCCGCCCTCCAGCACATCGCGCACCCAGGCGGTGAAGGCGGAGAGCGACAACCGGGCACCGCCACGGCCTTCGGTGCCGCCGCCGTCCAAGGCGTCGGTGGCGTCTTCCAGCGCTTGCGCAGCCCCGGCTTCTAGGCGCAAAGCGGTGATCAGTTGTTGACCGGCAGCATCCTGGGTCAAGCGGGTCCACAGCCCCACCGCTTCCAGCGCCTGCGCCAGGTCTTGCAGCCAGCGCACCAACGGGCGGGCGGTTTGCAAGCCGCTCAACACGGTTTGCAGGCCATCGGGCAACAGCGGCGCCAGCCGGGGCGATTGCAACGCCGAGCGCCACAGCGACACCTGGGCATCGCGCGCCAGTTGCTCCAGCGCAGCCACCTGCGCTTGGGGCCAGGCGCTGGCCTGCTTGAGCAGGTCCAACACATCGTCCATGCGCGCCCGGCCATCGGCGGCACGCAACAGGCTCATCAGCTGGGCGGCGGCGTGGGTGGTGGAAAGCTTCCAGCCGGTTTCGTCGCGCACCGACACCCCGGCGCTTTGCAGCATGGCGCTGACGCGGCGCGTCAACAAGCGGTCGTTGGCAACCAACGCCACCGGCACACGGCCTGCGTTGGCATGGGCCAGCACGCAAGCCGCAGCGCGCTGCGCTTCGTCTTCGGCATCGCCGCAGGCGTGCAGGCGGGCGGTGGTGGGCGGCATGGGGCGGGACGGCGTGGCGCAGCCATGGGCGGACCCGTTGCCGCCCTCTTTGGTGCTGTCATCTGCAGTGGCCTCTGCGCTGTTTTCGTCGCACGCCTGCCAGTGCAACACCTCGGCGCGTTCGCCCCAATGGGCGGCCAGCGCTGTGGCCAGCGGATCTTGCTGAAAGCCCTGCAACACCAACAAGGTGTCGGCCACCGCACCGGGTTCAGCGTACGGTCCCCACAGCACATCGGTGGCATACGACGAAGTGCTGACCCAGGCCAGCGAGAGCGAAGCCAGCATCGCTTCCCATTGCAACGACGGCAGGCTGCCCTGCGCCAGCGCTTCGCGGCGCGCCTCGGCCCAGGCCAGCCGCTGGTCGGGGTGTAACGCTGCGGCCAGGGGCGCGAGCTGGCGCGCTGCCTCCACCAAGCGCGCCACCATCACCGAGCGCAGCGAGGCTTCTAGGCGCCCAATAGCCACGCGGTCCACCAGGGCTGCCGCCATCAGGCTGTCCAATGCCATGTCCATACTGACGTCGGTCGGGCCAGGCGCAAAAGGCTGCAACGAAGCGGCCCAGTTGCGGCTGGACTCAAAACGCGGCGAGAAACCGCTCGGGTGGCCCAGAGCCCAGGCGCGGCGCCCGGCGTCCATCAGCTGAGCGTAAGGAACCAGCACCACGGTGCGGCTGGCGGCGGTCTGGCGCTGGGCCATGACCAACTCTATGCGCTGCACCAATGTGCGCCAACGAAGCCCAGCGGGGTGTGCAGCAGCCAGGTCGGTCAAGCCAGCCAATTCACCGTCAACGGCGTCAACAGGGTCAAAGGGAGGGCGGTGTGGCGTCATGGATCGGGCGTTTCTGTCACAATTGAAGGAGTCACGCCCCATGAGATAAGTCCAATGACCTACTTGTAATCAATGCGCGTGCCCAAACTTTAACCTCTCCGTTCAACGTTTTTAGGATGAATCATGGCCAGCGACCTGATCAAACACGTATCTGATGCAAGCTTCCAGGCCGATGTGCTCGACGCGCAGGCGCCGGTGCTGGTCGACTTCTGGGCCGAGTGGTGCGGTCCCTGCAAAATGATTGCCCCCATCCTGGACGAAGTGGCCAACGCCTACAACGGCAAGTTGCAAGTGGCAAAAATGAACGTGGACGACAACCGCGAAGTTCCAGCGAAATTTGGTATCCGGGGTATTCCAACCTTGATGCTTTTCAAAAATGGTCAACTCGCTGCCACCAAAGTTGGCGCACTGAGCAAATCCCAATTGACGGCTTTCATCGACCAACAACTGGTCTGATAGGCGCTCAGTCGCCGAACACAACGGCCCGGGTGCAATGCCTGGGCTTCGTTTTTCTGGCTGTTTTTTTTCCTGTCATAATTTGACACATTGTTGGTCTGACAGAGACCTTCCTTCGAATCTCGCTCTCCATCCGCCATCCGGATGCCGGCGCACCCTCCCCCCGCTTTTTTGACTCAACTCCTCTACTGGAGTTGTTTGGAGTGAATTCCATGCACCTCAACGAACTCAAGGCACTGCACGTGTCTGAAGTCCTCAAGCAGGCCGAAGCCCTTGAGATTGAAAACACCGGCCGCATGCGCAAACAGGAACTCATGTTTGCCATCATTAAAAAGCGAGCCAAGGGCGGCGAACTCGTCAACGCTGACGGCGTGCTGGAAGTGCTGCCCGACGGCTTCGGCTTTCTGCGCAACATGGACACGAGCTTCACAGCGTCCACCGACGACATCTACATCTCGCCCAGCCAGATCCGCCGCTTCAACCTGCACACCGGTGACATGATTGAAGGCGAGGTGCGCATACCCAAAGACGGCGAGCGCTACTTCGCACTGAACAAACTCGACAAGATCAACGGCTTGCCCCCTGAGGACAACAAGCACAAGATCATGTTTGAAAACCTGACGCCGCTGTTTCCCAAAGAGCAGATGCGGCTGGAACGCGACATCAAGTCCGAAGAAAACATCACCGGGCGCGTCATCGACATCATTGCGCCCATTGGACGTGGCCAGCGCGCATTGATCGTGGCACCCCCCAAGAGCGGCAAAACGGTGATGATGCAGCACATCTGCCACGCCATTGCAGCCAACCACCCCGAGGTGGAACTGATGGTGTTGCTGGTTGACGAGCGGCCCGAAGAAGTCACCGAAATGCAGCGCACTGTGCGCGGCGACGTTATTGCATCCACCTTCGACGAACCCGCTGCCCGCCACGTGCACGTGGCTGAAATGGTGATTGAACGCGCCAAACGCCTGGTTGAGCTGAAAAAAGACGTGGTGATCCTGCTGGACTCCATCACCCGCTTGGCCCGCGCTTACAACAACGTGCTGCCCTCCTCCGGCAAGGTGCTCAGCGGCGGCGTCGATTCCAACGCTTTGCAGCGCCCCAAGCGGTTTTTCGGTGCCGCCCGAAAAATTGAAGAAGGCGGCTCGCTCACCATCATCGCCACCGCCTTGGTGGACACCGGCAGCCGCATGGACGAGGTGATTTTTGAAGAATTCAAAGGCACCGGCAACTGCGAAATTCACCTGGACCGCCGCCTGTACGAAAAGCGTGTGTTCCCGTCGATCCAACTCAACCGCAGCGGGACCCGCCGCGAAGAGCTGTTGCTGCAACCCGAAATTTTGCAAAAGACCCGCATCCTGCGCCAGTTCATGTACAACATGGATGAGATTGAAGCCATGGAAATGGTGCTCAAAAGCATGAAGTCGACCAAGAACAACTCCGAGTTCTTCGACATGATGCGTCGAGGCGGCTAACTCTTAATTTAGATTTTCTCCGCATATAATCAAAAGCTTTGCAACTTGCTGGCAAGTACGGGGAAATGGTTTTCCCGCGGCTGTCGCACCTGACCTTAAGGAAACGTCATGAAAGACGGCATTCACCCCAACTACCGCGAAGTCTGCTTCGTTGACCTCTCCAACGGCTTCAAATTCGTGACACGTTCTTGCGCCAACACGAAAGAAATGGTCAAAATGGAAGACGGCCGCGAACTGCCGCTGTTCAAGCTGGACACCTCCAGCGAATCGCACCCTTTCTACACCGGCACTCAGAAAAGTGTGGACAACATGGGCGGCCGTGTTGAGCGTTTCCGCAACCGCTATGGCAAGACCACCGCTGCTGCTGCCACGTCGGCACCTGCCGCAGAGTAAGCTGGCCAACGTCCAAACCGCTCACGGTTTCGGAACGCCCCCGCAAAAACAGCCGGTTCACCGGCTGTTTTTTTTTAACTTTGTGATCTTGAACCACCCGGCAAGAGATGACCATCACAGCGCCCGTGTCGGCCACTTCTGGTGGTTGCACCGGCCTGTATATTCTCCGCAGTGAACACCAGAACCCCTGCCATTGTCAGCCAGTCGGCCGTGCGTCGGCTGCCTCGGCTCGTGCTTATTCTCTTTTGCGTGGCCTATGTGCTGCCAGGCTTCCTCGGGCGCGAGCCTTGGAAAACCGCCGACGTCACCGCCTTTGGCGTCATGCTGGAAATGGCCGCAGGCCATTCCAGTTGGTGGCAGCCACAGGTGTTGGGCATTGCAGCTGAAGAAGCCGGTCCATTGCCCTATTGGCTGGGCGCTTCGTTTATCAAACTGCTGCCCTTCCTGTCTGCCGACATCGCGGCTAGGCTTCCCTTTGGATTGCTGCTGGCACTGACCCTGGTTTGCACCTGGTACGCTGTTTACCAATTGGCGCGCCAACCAGGTGCTCAACCCGTCAGCTTTGCGTTTGGCGGAGAAGCTCAGCCCACCGACTACGCTCGGGCCTTGGCCGACGCGGGCCTGCTGGCTCTGGTGGCGTGCTTGGGTCTGGCTCAGTTGTCTCACGAAACCACCCCCGATTTGGCCCGGCTGGCCATGGTTTCAGCCATGCTTTATGGTGCAGCTGCATTGGCGCACACGGATTTGCGCGCACCGGTACGCACGCTGGCTGTGTGGACCTTGGCAGCACTGGCCCTGGTGCTGAGCGGTGCGCCATGGATCGCAGCGTGTCTGGGCACAGGCCTTTTGTTGGGCGTGTTTCTGGCTCGGCGAGCTCAGCAAATGGCAAATGCTGAGCCAACCTATGGTTTTCAAGTTGAAACTGTTTCCAAATGGCAGAACCCCTTGCTGTGGGCTTCGGTGTTGCTGGGTGCGGTGCTGCTCGGTTCGGGCCTTGTTGGGCTGGTGCCGCAGCCTGAAATACAAACCCCACTGCAGACCGTGAACTGGGGCAGCTGGGGACGGTTGCTGCTGTGGTTCACTTGGCCAGCATGGCCGTTGGTCCTGTGGACCCTATGGCGCTGGCGCCACAAACTGCTGCAACCCCACGTGACACTGCCACTGTGGGCAGCAGCAGTCAGCGTGACCGACAGCCTTTTGTCACCTCAGCGAGACCGAGCCCTGCTGCTGGCTTTGCCAGCGCTGGCCGCACTGGCCGCCTTTGCGTTACCCACATTGCGCCGCAGCGTGTCAGCGTTGATCGACTGGTTCACACTGCTTTTTTTCACCGGCTGCGGGCTGGTAATCTGGGTGATCTGGTTCGCCATGATGACCGGTGTGCCGACCAAGCCCGCCGCGAACGTGGCCAAGCTGGCGCCTGGCTATGTGCCTGAGTTTTCGCTGTTCTTGTTTGTGGTGGCGGCGCTGGCCACAAGCGCTTGGATTGGGCTTGTGGTTTGGCGCGTGGGCAAACACCGTCAAGCTATCTGGAAAAGCCTGGTGCTGCCCGCTGCGGGCAGCACCCTGTGTTGGCTGTTGCTGATGACACTGTGGCTGCCGCTGCTGGACTTTGGGCGCAGCTACGGCCCGATCTCACGCCGCATTGCCAGCATGGTGCCGCCACAAACCTGTGTGTTGGTGGACGGGCTTTCGCAGGCACAAATAGCCGCCCTGCAATACCACGGCAAGCTGTCACTGCAACGCAGCACCAACGGCCCAGCACCCGCTTGCCGCACGTTGGTGGTGGCCCCCAGCAGCCAACACACGTTGGACCAACGCGTCGATCTCACGCATTGGGCTTTCAAGGCCACCGTGCGGCGGTTAAGCGACACCAAAGAAAGTTTGCTGGTTTATCAGCGGGTGGGCGGATAAAACACACCCGCTGTGACGCTGACAGAGCGGCAGCAAGGTGTAAAAGTCAGCCCGTCGCCCGCGCACGCACGCGGTTAGGTGGCAGAACGATCACGAACGTGGAGCCTTGACCCATAACGCTTTGCACGTCCACCTGACCGCCATGGCGCTGTGCCACATGCTTCACAATGGCCAGCCCCAGGCCCGTTCCGCCGGTTTCCCGGGAGCGGCTACGGTCCACTCGGTAAAAGCGTTCAGTCAGGCGGGGAAGATGCTCGGCCGCAATGCCAGGCCCGGTGTCTTGAACAAAAAATTCGCCAAATCCATCTTCACGCAAGCGCCAACCCGCTTGGATGCGGCCACCACCCGGGGTGTAGCGCACCGCATTGCTCAGCAGATTAGACATGGCGCTGAGCAATTCTGTTTTGGCACCGGAAACCCAGAAAGTCGGTGTTTCCAAGAGAACAATCGGGTGCGGTGGCTTGGCAATGGCTTGGGAAAGCCCGCGTGCTTCCTGAATCACGTGACCCAGCAATTCATCGCTGGCGATCCACTCACCAGGGCCAGGAGCGGGGCTGCCTTCAAGACGGGAAAGGGTGAGCAAGTCGCTGACCAGCGTTTGCATGCGCTGGGCTTGTTGGCTCATCATGCCCAAATAGCGTTCGCGCTCGGCCTCTTCCAATGGAATGCACTGCATGGTTTCGACGAAACCACTCAGCACCGTGAGCGGGGTTCGAATTTCATGCGACACGTTGGCCACGAAGTCCCTTCTCATGGCTTCAGCCAACTGCACCGCTGTCACGTCACGCGTGAGCATGAGTCGGCGTTTTTTGCCATAAGGGTGAAGTTGAAGCGATATTTTGGAAGGCTGCGAGGGACGAACACCTGGGCCGTCGATCTGTATCTCGGAAGAAAAATCACCCACGGCCAGGTAGGACACGAAAGCTGGTGCACGCACCAAGTTGCGCACGTACTGCCCCAGGTCGCGTTGTGGGTCAAAGCCCAAGTGGCTGGCTGCGGTCAGATTGGACCACTCGATGCGCCCTGAAGAATCAAGCAAGACAACACCGTTGGGAGATGCCTGGATAGCGGCCAAAAAGTCTTCCAAACGGGCGTCGCTGTTTTGGGCTTTTTTCTCCAGCTTCTTGATGAGCTTGCGAATACGCTCCACCACCTCGCCCCAAGTACCAGAGACATTCGGTGTGCGTGCAGCGTCGGACTTGTTGAGCCAGAGCAACACGTTGCGCGCCCGCAGTCCGTCGAAAACGCTCCAAACCGAGGCACCGACCAAGGCACCTGCAAAAGTCCAAGCAGCGGCATCGTGAGCCCAACCCCACACAGCTCCCAGCGCCACCAAGAGCAGCAGTTCAACCACGCGGCGGGTCATGCTGCGGGCGGGTTGGTGTCCTGTGCCGGGCGTCCCGTGTGGTTGACGGTGGTGAGGCGGTAACCTGCACCGCGCACGGTTTCCACCATGGCGGCGGCTTCGCCCAGTGATTCCCTCAAACGTTTGACATGCACATCCACGGTTCTCTCCTCAATGAAGACATGGTCACCCCATATCTTGTCGAGCAGCGTACCACGGGTGTGCACCCGCTCGGCATGCTTCATGAGGTAGTGCAAGAGCTTGAATTCGGTCGGGCCCACCTTGAGTTCTTGCCCACGAAAACTGACGCGGTAGGTGCCTGCGTCCAACACCAGTTCACCCACTTGCACCGAATCGTTGATGATCTCAGGCGCACGGCGGCGCAACACCGCGCGGATACGCGCCAACAGTTCCTGGGTAGAAAAAGGTTTGGTGATGTAGTCGTCGGCACCCGCGTCCAGCCCCTGCACCTTGTCCGACTCGTCGCTGCGCGCCGTGAGCATCAAAATGGGCACGGTTTTTGTGCGCTCCTGCTTGCGCCAGTGACGCGCCAGGGCAGCACCGCTTTCGCCGGGCAACATCCAGTCCAACAAAATCACATCGGGCAACACGGCATCCACCTCGCGCTGAGCGGCTATACCGTCAAACACCACCGTGGGAGCAAAACCGTTGTGCCGAAGGTTGACCGCGATCAGCTCAGCAATGGCTGGCTCGTCCTCAACCACCAAGACACGGGGGAGCTTTCTCATGACCTAACTCCCAAACTGCGAACTACATTCATCGGGCAACCGACTCCACGTTGTCCATCGACGTGTGGCGCACGTCTTCACCTTTGACGATGAAGATAATTTGCTCAGCGATGTTTTTGGCATGGTCACCCACGCGCTCAATCGATTTGGCCAAGAACAAAAGATCCAAGCTGGGGGAAATGGTGCGCGGGTCTTCCATCATGTAGGTGATGAGTTTGCGCAAGAAACCGTCGTATTCCTTGTCAATTTCATTGTCACCTTTGATGATGGCCACCGCCATGGCAGTGTCAAGCCGGGCGAACGAATCCAGGGTTTTGCGCAACAGCGCAGCAGCCAGATCAGCAGCCACGCGCAGCTCCGAACTGGGCAGGTTGCGGGCGAACCGCTTTCAATGATGGACTTGACCATGCGCGCAATGCGTGCCACCTCGTCGCCAGCGCGCTCCAGGTTTTGCGTCGTGCGCGAAATCGCCATCAAAAACCGCAGGTCGCGTGCAGTGGGTTGGCGCCGTCCGATGGTTGAAATGATTTCGTGGTCAATCTGCACCTCCATCAGGTTGATCTTTGCTTCGTTTTCGATCACCTGAAGGGCAGACTCCAAACTGAGGTGCACCAATGCGTACACGGCTTGGTGCAACTGAGATTCAACCAAGCCACCCATTTCAAGCACATGGGTGGAAATGGAGTTCAGCTCGACATCGAACTGGCTGGAAATGTGTTTGTCGCTCATAAAAGCTCTCCCGAAACAAAAATAGGTGGGCGCAGCAAAGGTCGAAGTTGGAACCGAATCAGCCAAAACGGCCAGTGATGTAGTCTTCGGTCTCGGTGCGTTTGGGTTTGAAAAAGATTTGTTCGGTGGCACCGAACTCAATCAACTCGCCCAAGTACATGTAGGCCGTGAAGTCGCTGCAACGGGCGGCCTGTTGCATGTTGTGGGTGACGATGGCGATGGTGTAATCTTTTTTCAGTTCGTTCACCAACTCTTCCACCTTGCCGGTGGAAATGGGGTCCAGCGCCGAGGTGGGTTCGTCCAGCAACAACACCGAAGGCTTCACCGCCACGCTGCGCGCAATGCACAAACGCTGCTGCTGACCACCCGACAGGCTCATGCCGTTTTGGCCCAATTTGTCTTTGACCTCGTTCCACAAGGCGGCCTTGGACAGCGCCCATTCCACGCGGTCGTCCATGTCGCTTTTGCTCAGGTTTTCGTACAACTTCACGCCGAAGGCGATGTTGTCGTAAATCGTCATGGGAAATGGTGTGGGTTTTTGGAACACCATGCCAATGCGGGCGCGCAGCAAGTTCAAATCTTGCTTGGGGTCCAAAATATTTTGACCATAAAAGTTGATCGTTCCTTCTGCGCGCTGGCCGGGATACAGGCTGTACATGCGGTTGAGCGTGCGCAGCAGGGTGGACTTGCCGCAACCCGACGGGCCGATGAAGGCCGTCACGCGGCGCTCGGCAATGTCCATGTTGACATTTTTCAGGCCTTGAAATTTGCCGTAATAGAAGTTGAGGTTGCGCAACTCCATGGCGTTTTTCAAGGGAGCTGAATTGGCTGCTGCTGCGGGTGCGGTGGCGAAGGCTTGGGTGTTCATGGTGAAGTCCAGATG
>JAUXXN010000362.1 GCA_030684755.1 Hydrogenophaga sp. | reverse complement strand
GGTTCAGCGTCTCAGTGGTTTCGAGCTGGAAACTGGAGAGTTCGAGTACCCACACGGTGGGCAGGTGCGGCGGCTGCGGCGGCTCAACCGCCGGTGGCACCAGGCGGATTGGTTCGCCCTCTTCTTCGGCCGCTGACGCGGGTTCATCTTCGTCGGCGCCCGACAACGCGTCACCGACAGAAACACCCGGTGCACTGACGGGCACCGTATTGATTGGAGCGGGTGAGGTGGCAGCAGCGTTGTTTATGACCTGTGCCCCGGCTTCAGCCTCTGCAGCGGCCAGGGCATCGGCAGCCTCGGCCACGGCTTCAGCGTCCAGCGCCTGGCTAAGCACGTCGAGCAAGGCCGGCCCAATGTTGCCCGCCACGGCCACATGCACGCCCGCGCGCTGCAACAGCAGACCGGTGAGCGAGGTCACGGTGGTTTTGCCGTTGGTGCCGGTGATGGCCAGCACCTTGGGGGAGTAGGGTTTGACCTCTCGCTGCGACAGCTCGCTGAGCGCCTGGGCAAACAAGTCCAACTCACCCACAACCGCCACACCACGGGACTGCGACCAAGCGTTGACAGCGGCCAGTTGCGCCGGAGCAAGACCTGGGCTGCGGGCCACCAGCGTCCAGGCACCCTGGGCCAACAGGGCTTCATCGAAATCGCCCGATACAAAACTCACGCTGGGGCACTCTGCCTGCAACGCAGCCAGCTGCGGCGGCGCAGGGCGGGTGTCGGCCACGGTCACCTGGGCACCGTGGCGCGCGCACCAACGCGCCATCGCCAGGCCGGAATGACCCAGGCCCAGAATGAGAACGGTTTGGTCGCGCAAGTGGTTCATCGGAGCTTCAACGTGGACAGGCCGACCAGGCACAGCAGCATGGTGATGATCCAGAATCGGACCACCACCTGGGTCTCTTTCCAGCCCTTTTTCTCGAAGTGGTGGTGCAGCGGAGCCATCTGGAACAGGCGGCGGCCCTGGCCAAAGCGGCGCTTGGTGTATTTGAAATACGCCACCTGCAACATCACCGACAGGGCTTCCACCACAAAGATGCCGCCCATGATGGCCAGCACTATTTCCTGGCGCACGATGACGGCGATGGTGCCCAAAGCGCCACCGAGCGCGAGCGCGCCAACGTCGCCCATGAACACTTGGGCAGGGTGGGCGTTGAACCAAAGAAAGGCCAGCCCGGCGCCGGCCATGGCAGCGCAGAAGATGAGCAGCTCTCCGGCGCCGGGAATGTGCGGCAACAGCAGGTAGCGCGAAAACACCGCGCTGCCCGTCACGTAGGCAAACACGCCCAACGCAGAGCCCACCATCACCACGGGCATGATGGCCAGGCCGTCGAGGCCGTCGGTGAGGTTCACGGCGTTGCTCGAACCCACGATGACCAAGTAGGTCATCACCACGAAACCGAACACGCCCAACGGGTAGCTGATTTCCTTGAAGAACGGCACCATCAGCCCGGCTTGCGGTGGCAGGTCCACGGTGAAGCCCGAGGCCACCCACTGGATGAACAGCTCCAGCACCCGCAGGTTGCTGGTTTCGGAAACGCTGAACACCAGGTAAAGCGCGGCCACGAGACCGATGACGGACTGCCAGAAGTACTTTTCACGCGAACGCATGCCCTCTGGGTCTTTGTGCACCACCTTGCGCCAGTCGTCCACCCAGCCAATGGC
>JAUXXN010000354.1 GCA_030684755.1 Hydrogenophaga sp. | reverse complement strand
GCCATTTCCGCCGGTGTTGCTTGCCTTTGGGGTCCCGCCCACGGCGGTGCCAACGAAGCCTGCCTGAACATGCTGGAAGAGATCCAGCGCCAAGGCGGTGTGAGCAAGGTCGGCGAATTCATGGAGCAGGTGAAGGACAAGAACTCCGGCGTCAAGCTGATGGGCTTTGGTCACCGCGTATACAAAAACTACGATCCGCGTGCCAAGTTGATGCAGGAAACCTGCAACGAAGTGCTGAAGGAACTTGGCCTGGAAAACGATCCCTTGTTCAAATTGGCCAAGGCACTGGAAAAGATTGCTTTGGAAGACGACTACTTCGTGTCCCGCAAGCTCTACCCAAACGTCGATTTCTACTCCGGCATCGTGCAACGCGCCATCGGTATTCCGGTCAACCTCTTCACCGGCGTCTTTGCCTTGGCCCGTACCGTGGGCTGGATCGCCCAGTTGAACGAAATGATCAGCGACCCCGAGTACAAAATTGGCCGTCCGCGTCAGCTGTTCACGGGTTCACCTGCTCGCGACGTCAAGCCCGTCGCCGAGCGCTGATCTGCCTTTGAAGCGGCCTTTGGGGCCGTTGACGACAGCCACACGCCCGCACGCTGACAGCGCTGCGGGCGTTTTCTTTGCACAGCACTAAAATCATGGGTTCCGAAGACCCTCACAGGACATTCATGGGACGCACGCTCTACGACAAGATCTGGGACGAACACGTCGTCCACACCGAAGAAGACGGCACCGCCGTGCTCTACATCGACCGCCATCTGGTGCACGAAGTCACCAGCCCGCAGGCTTTTGAGGGGCTGCGCCAGGCCGGTCGCAAGGTCTGGCGCGTGAGCTCCATTGTGGCCACCGCTGACCACAACACCCCCACCACCGGCTGGGACCAGGGTTACGACGGCATCACCGACCCGATCAGCAAAGAGCAGATCACCACGCTCAACAGCAACATCGCCGAGTTCGGCGCTGCTGCCTTCTTCCCCTTCATGTCCAAGCGACAGGGTATCGTGCATGTGATTGGCCCTGAAAACGGCGCCACCCTGCCCGGCATGACCGTGGTGTGCGGCGACAGCCACACCTCCACCCACGGCGCCTTTGGCGCGCTGGCGCATGGCATCGGCACCAGCGAGGTCGAGCACGTAATGGCTACGCAAACGCTGCTGGCCAAAAAGGCCAAAAACATGCTGGTGAAGGTGGAAGGCACACTGGCCAAAGGCGTAACCGCTAAGGACATCGTGCTCGCCATCATCGGCAAGATCGGTACCGCTGGCGGTACTGGCTACACCATCGAATTCGGTGGATCGGCTATCCGAGCGCTCTCCATCGAAGGTCGCATGACGGTGTGCAACATGGCCATTGAAGGCGGCGCACGCGCTGGCTTGGTGGCGGTAGACGACAAAACCATTGAATACGTGAAGGGCCGCCCGCTCTCACCCACCGGTGTGGAATGGGATTTGGCCGTGGCTTACTGGAAGGGTCTGCAATCGGACGCCGACGCCGTGTTCGACACGGTGGTGGAGCTCGACGCCACCCAGATCGTGCCGCAAGTGACTTGGGGCACCTCGCCCGAAATGGTGCTGGGCATTGATGGCAGCGTGCCCGACCCTGACAAAGAGAAGGATGCCAACAAGCGGGGTGCCATCGAACGCGCGCTGGTCTACATGGACCTGCAACCCGGCAAGCCCCTGAACGACATTTTTGTGGACAAGGTGTTCATCGGCTCCTGCACCAACAGCCGCATTGAAGACATGCGCGAAGCGGCTGCGGTGGAGAAGAAGCTCGGCCAGAAAGTAGCCAAGAATATCAAGCTAGCCATGGTAGTGCCTGGGTCTGGTCTGGTGAAAGAACAAGCCGAGCGCGAAGGTTTGCACGAAATTTTCAAGGCCGCAGGCTTTGAATGGCGCGAACCCGGTTGCTCCATGTGTCTTGCCATGAATGCCGACCGGCTGGAGCCTGGCGAGCGTTGCGCATCCACCAGCAACCGCAATTTTGAGGGTCGTCAGGGCGCCGGTGGACGCACCCATCTGGTCTCCCCCGCCATGGCCGCCGCCGCCGCCGTGCATGGTCACTTCGTCGACGTTCGTCAATTCGCCTGAAAGGAACCACCATGAAACCGATTGCAACCCTGATATCCATGTTCTTTGCACTGGCACTGCTTGGCTGCAACACCGTTCGCGGCGTAGGCCAAGACGTGCAAAAAGCCGGTCAGGTTCTTGAAGACGCAGCCAAGAAGAAATAAATGAACAAATTTACCGTGCACCAGGGTCTGGTGGCCCCGATGGATCGCGAGAACGTCGACACCGACGCGATCATTCCTAAGCAGTTTCTGAAGTCGATCCGCAAGACCGGTTTCGGTCCCAACCTGTTCGACGAGTGGCGCTATCTGGACAAAGGCGAACCCGGTCAAGACCCAGCCAGCCGCAAGGCCAATCCCGACTTTGTACTGAACCAAACGCGCTACACAGACGCATCGGTGCTGCTTACCCGCAAAAATTTCGGCTGTGGCTCCAGCCGCGAACACGCGCCCTGGGCCATCGACCAGTTCGGCTTTCGCGCCATCATCGCGCCCAGCTACGCCGATATCTTTTTCAACAACTGCTTCAAAAACGGCCTGCTTCCCATCGTGCTGCCCGAGGCCACAGTAGCCCAGTTGTTCGATGAGGTGTTTGCATTCCCTGGCTACAGCCTCACGATCGATTTGGAGCGCCAAGTAGTGGTGAAACCCCAGGGCGACGAAATTCCCTTTGAGGTGCAGGCTTTCCGCAAGTACTGCCTGCTCAACGGGCTGGACGACATTGGCCTGACGCTGCGCCACAAAGACAAAATACAGGCTTTCGAGGCCGAGCGCCTGGCCACCAAACCGTGGCTGGCCCACACCATGGTTAACCACTGAATGCGAATATGAACGACCAGTCTGGTTTTGCCAAGTTACCGGTGCCACCCTATTACGCAGTGATTTTTTCTTCACTGCGCACCGCTGGCGACCATGGCTACGATGACATGGGTCAGCGCATGGTCGAATTAGCTTGCCAGCAGTTAGGTTATTTGGGCGCAGAAAGTGCCCGAAATATCGATGGATTTGGTATCACCGTCTCCTATTGGACCGACGAAACCAGCATCTTGACTTGGAAACGCCATGCCGAACACCAAATCGCACAAGAAACAGGCAAGCAACGCTGGTACGAACATTATGAAACCCGCGTTGCCAAAGTTGAACGCGCCTACGCACTCAAGTAAAGACCCAACACAATGAAAATCGCAGTTCTACCGGGTGACGGCATCGGCACCGAAATCGTCGCCGAAGCGGTCAAAGTCCTCAGCGTGCTCGACCTGCCGTTTGAGATGGAATCGGCGCTGGTGGGAGGCGCCGCCTACGAGGCCCACGGCCACCCGTTGCCTGAATCCACCCTGAACCTGGCTAAGGCCGCCGACGCCATTTTGTTTGGTGCCGTGGGCGACTGGAAATACGACAAGCTCGACCGACCACTGCGCCCCGAACAGGCCATTCTGGGTCTGCGCAAAAACCTGGGTCTGTTTGCCAACTTCCGTCCCGCCATTTGCTACGAGCAGCTGGTGGGCGCCTCCAGCCTCAAACCCGAGATCATTTCGGGGCTGGACATCCTGATCATCCGTGAGCTGACCGGCGACATTTACTTCGGCCAGCCCCGCGGTCGGCGCGTGGCCACCGATGGCCACTTCCCCGGTGCGGAAGAAGCGTTTGACACCATGCGCTACAGCCGCCCGGAGATCGAGCGCATTGCCCATGTGGCCTTCCAGGCCGCGCGTAAGCGCAGCAAAAAGGTCACCAGCGTGGACAAGGCCAATGTGCTCGAAACCTTCCAGTTCTGGAAAGACGTGGTCACCGAAGTGCATGCCCAGTACCCCGATGTGGAGTTGCAGCACATGTACGTGGACAACGCGGCTATGCAACTGGTGAAAGCGCCCAAAGCCTTTGATGTGGTCGTGACCGGCAACATGTTTGGTGACATCTTGAGCGACGAAGCGTCCATGCTCACCGGTTCCATTGGCATGCTGCCTTCGGCCTCGCTGAATGCCAACAACCAAGGTCTGTACGAACCCAGCCATGGCAGCGCGCCCGATATTGCGGGCAAAGGCGTGGCCAACCCGCTGGCCACTATCTTGAGCGCGGCCATGATGCTGCGCTTCAGCCTGAACCAAGAAGCTGCCGCGCAACGCATTGAAGCCGCCGTTCAAAACGTGCTGGCACAGGGTCTGCGCACGCCCGACATTTTCAGCGAAGGAACGACGAAAGTTGGCACGTCGCAGATGGGTGATGCTGTGGTCAAAGCACTGGGTTGAAGGGTACCACCGTGGGTCAAATGGCCGCCTGCGGGCTGCCCTGTTTTCTCGCTCACGAGAAGGCGTCAGCTACAATACCAAGCTATGTTTGCCGCCCACCCGTTCCAGTTGCACATCGCATTCGCCGCCTGGGTGAACCTGATTTTGCGCGCAATCAACACCAAAACTACGACCATTAAGGGCTGATTCAGCTTGGTTCGTCGTGCGCCCTCCCGGCCCAGACGAGCCGGGCAAGTCGGTCTGGTCTAGACCTATTTTTACTTGAAAGGGCAATTGAAATGAGCAAGTTGGTTGGTTTAGTGGGCTGGCGCGGCATGGTCGGCTCGGTGTTGATGGACCGCATGGTGGAAGAAAAAGACTTCGACCTCATCGAACCGCTTTTTTTCTCCACCTCTAACGCTGGCGGTGCTGCTCCAGCGATGGCGAAAAACGAAACCACGCTGAAAGATGCTTACAACATAGAAGCCCTCAAGCGCTGCGACATCGTGATCACCGCACAAGGCGGTGAATACACCAGCGAAGTGTTTCCCAAGCTGCGTGCAGCCGGTTGGAACGGACACTGGATCGACGCTGCGTCTACCCTGCGCATGGACAAAGACGCGGTCATCATCCTCGACCCGGTCAACATGCCTGTGATCAAAGACGCGCTGGCCAACGGTGGAAAGAACTGGGTGGGCGGGAACTGCACCGTGAGCTGCATGCTGATGGGCGTGGGCGCCCTCTATAAAGCAGGTTTGGTGGAGTGGATGAGCACCCAGACTTACCAAGCCGCATCTGGCGGCGGTGCCCAGCACATGCGCGAGTTATTGACCCAGTATGGCACGCTAAACAGCGCGGTCAAGTCCTTGCTGGACGACCCCAAGAGTGCGATTCTGGAGATTGATCGCCAGGTGATCTCCACCCAACGCGGGTTGACGGCTGAGCAAACGGCCCACTTTGGCGTTCCGCTGGGTGGCTCACTGATTCCCTGGATCGACAAGGACCTCGGCAACGGTCAGAGCAAAGAAGAATGGAAAGGCATGGCCGAAACCAACAAGATTCTGGGCATGGGTGACGGCTTCGGATCGGCCGCCATCCCGGTTGATGGTTTTTGCGTGCGCGTAGGCGCTATGCGCTGCCACAGCCAGGCGCTCACCTTCAAATTGAAGAAGGACGTGCCGGTCACTGATATTGAAGCCATGATCGCGGCTGACAACGCTTGGGTCAAATTGGTTCCCAATACACGCGAAGCCACCATCAAAGATCTGACCCCAGTCGCAGTAACCGGCACCATGACAATTCCCGTCGGTCGTGTCCGCAAGCTGGCCATGGGCCCGGAATATGTGGGAGCCTTCACCATTGGTGACCAGTTGTTGTGGGGCGCTGCAGAACCGCTTCGCCGCATGCTTCGCATTTTGCTTGATGCATAACTGACGGCACTGCATCGAGAAAGATGTCTAAGCACCTCCTTGACCACGTTGCAAGTTCGCAACGTGAACAAGGGAGCTTGGCGACAGAAGGTAGGCAATTAAACTCAGGCGGAGTCTCAGCTTGTCTCTCTAATCTGTTGATGTTAAGGTCAAATTTCGGTTATTTTTGTCGAGGTCTACGTGACATCCAACACCTGCTACACCCTAACTCAATCCGTCTCCACCCACCCTAGGGCAGCAGGTTCCCGCGGCTTTGCTCGGTTGCACGCCGTCGCTGCCGCAGTCGTGCTATCGACAGGATTGGCACACTTCGGTGATGCACAAGCACTCGCGTTGGGTCGCATCGTGGTGCAATCGGCCTTGGGGGAGCCACTTAAAGCAGAAATCGATGTTCCCGACATCAACACAGACGAAGCAGCCAGCCTGCGCGTAAACCTCGCTTCTGGAGCAGCATTCCGGGCAGCAGGCATGGACTTCAACGCAGCACTCAGCAGTTTGCAGATCACCCTGCAACGCCGAACCAATGGTTCAGCCTTCCTGAAGTTGACCAGTACGCGACCAGTCAACGAACCCTTCGTTGACTTGATCGTCGAAGCCAACTGGGCCTCGGGTCGAATCGTACGAGACTACACGCTTCTGCTTGATCCACCCAATTTGCGTGCAGCCACACCAGTGGCCCCGTTGCCTGCAGCAGTCGCCACACAGCCAGAGTCACAAGCGCGCCCCCTGGCAACGCGCCCCAGTGCTCCGGCGGTCCAAACCGAACAACCCCCTGCACCTACAACTCCAGTCATTGCACCAGGCCCCGTAGCAGCCCCGACAAAACGCCTACAACCCGAGGCACCTGTGGCACGCCCCGTGGCAACTCCCTCGCCAAAGGCACTCGACGCGCAGGTTGTCGTCAAGGCTGGTGACACTGCAGGGCGCATCGCTGCTGCCAATAAACCACCCCAGGTTTCGCTGGACCAAATGCTCGTAGCGATGTTGAGAGCAAACCCCAATGCCTTTATTGCTGGAAACGTCAACCGAATCAAAGCCGGTTCGGTGCTTGACCTGCCGGACGCCACTACCGTTGAGAGCGTGAGTCCAGACGAAGCACGCCAAACCATCGTGGCCCAGAGCCGTGACTTCAACGAGTTCCGCCGCCGTTTGGCAGATACCATCCCCGCCGCCACGGTGGCCGCAGCCGACCGCCAAGCTTCCGGACGCATTCAGACTGAGGTGCAAGACCAGAAACCCGTGGCCCCGACGCAAGACAAATTGACCCTGTCCAAAGGGGTCTCTCCAGCGGAAACGGCCAGCACAGAAAAAATTGCCCAAGAACGGCAGGCTCAGGAAGCATCCAGCCGAGTGGCAGAGCTGTCTAGGAATATTGACGATCTTGCCAAACTCGGCGCGGGTACCGGCTCCGCGCCCCCCGCTCCTAACGCCACAGCAACGGCTTCGCCAGCCATTGCCGTCGCGGCGCCTACTCTGGCTGTGCCTGTAGAACCACCTCCAACCACAGTCACTCCTACGCCAGAAGCCAGCCCGACCGCCAGTTTACCCAGCACTACCGAGACGACCCCTACCACTGCGCCAGCAGCGCCCGTTATCAAGCCTGCGCCCACACCCGTGCCTGAACCATTGCCCGAAGCACCTTCGCTGATCGACGAGTTACGCGACAACCCGCTGGTGCTGCCTGCTGCGGGTGGATTATTGGTGCTGCTGGCAGGCCTGGCTTTTTACAGGCTCCGTCAGCGCAAACGGGATCACGGGGTTGACAGCTCCTTCCTGGAAAGTCGGCTGCAACCCGATTCATTTTTTGGGGCCAGTGGTGGCCAGCGCATAGACACGACCGATGCCAGCGTTTCAGGCTCCTCCATGGTGTATTCCCCCAGCCAGCTCGACGCAGCCGGAGACGTTGATCCGGTCGCTGAAGCCGACGTGTACTTGGCCTACGGCCGCGACCTCCAGGCAGAGGAGATCCTCAAAGAAGCCATGCGCAACACCCCTCAGCGTGTCGCCATCCACAGCAAGTTGCTAGAAATCTATGCCAAAAGGCGCGATGTCAAGGCCTTTGAAGTTGTCGCAACAGAAGCCTTTGACCTAACTCAGGGTCACGGGACCGAATGGGAACAAGTTTGCACACTGGGCCGAGAACTTGACCCTGCAAACCCGCTATACGAACCGGGCGGCCGTCCGCCAGCCAAAGGTGGCTCGCTAGGGGCATTCATGGCTGGTGGGGCCCTCAACACTGTTCAATTGAACCCCAGCAAACTGCCTCAGAACAGTGGAATGGGCGTGACAGACAACCCCATGAGTCTTGACCTTGATCTTGATTTTTCTATAGATGAACCGTCCACGCCCATCAACACGTCTTTCTCAACCGCTTCGGCCGTTTCTGGCATGGGCGATCTGGCGCGTACCGATGCACTGACACAAGAGCCTCGTATGCGGGATGCATCACCCGCTTCGATACCTTTCGACCTAGACTTTCCCTCCGAGCCCGCTCCCATCGAAATACCCAGTCCGGCTGGACAAAGTACCAGTCTGGGCTTGGTGGATGCAAACATGCTTGCCTTTGATGGCAACGACGTTCTGGCCAACTTCGATTTAGACGAACAACAACCGTTTAACCAGCCTAACAAAGACCAAAGCACACCTCAGATTCAGAAGCAAAGCGCTCAATCAAGTCCCTTTGATACCGATGCAGAGTTGCTTTCGTTTGACCTGAACGACATACAACCAGACACTGAGGCAAGTGACACCCAATCGTCAGAGGAAGACGAAAAATTGGTCGAAGAAAATCCGCTGGATACCAAGCTGGCCCTGGCCGAAGAATTTCGGTCAATTGGCTATATGGAAGGCGCTCGATCGCTTGCGGAAGAGGTGTTGGCAGAAGCCTCGGGCACACTCAAGACCAAGGCCAGCAAGTTTTTAGCCGATCTCAACTGAGGCAGCCAGCCTGAACGGACACGCCCCTTGCACCTCCCACCGATCGCTGAGGCTCCTCTCACTGTTGGCTCAGGCCCACCCGTAAACACTGGGCTATCTTCAGATCTGCATGTTGCTGTCGTCAGTTCCTCTGACGCATCTTCACCCCTCACCACCCGCATGGCGCTGGGTGTGAGCTACAACGGCAGCGCCTACGATGGCTGGCAAAGCCAGCTCAGCGGCCGCACAGTGCAAGACGAACTGGAACGGGCCTTGACCAAGTTCATCGCCCATGAACCCATCAGAACCCTGTGCGCCGGCCGCACCGATGCAGGCGTACACGGCCTGATGCAGGTGGTGCACTTTGACAGCCCGGTGGTGCGCCCGGACCACGCCTGGATGCGCGGCACCAACCGCTTCTTACCGCACGACATTGCCGTGCATTGGGCCCGGCAGGTGCCTCCCAGCTTCCATGCGCGCGCCAACGCGGTGGCCCGCCGCTATGCCTATGTGTTGCTTGAATCGCCCGTGCGCCCCAGCGTGGACGCAGGGCGGGTGGGCTGGGTATTTCGTCCCATGGCGCTGGAGCCCATGCAGCAAGCTGCCCGGGCATTGTTGGGTGAGCACGACTTCACTTCCTTTCGCGCGGCCCAATGCCAGGCACACTCGCCCGTGAAGCACCTGCGCCGCATCAGCATCAGCCGCCGTGGTGCCTATTGGCGCTTTGAATTCGAGGCCTCGGCGTTTTTGCACCACATGATCCGCAACATCATGGGCTGCCTGATCGCCATCGGCAACGGCAACCACCCGGCCAGCTGGATGACCGAGGTGCTGCACGCCCGCAGCCGCGACGCCGCAGCGCCCACGTTTTCACCCGACGGCCTGTATTTTCTGGGCCCGCTGTACGACGAATCGCTGGGCATTCCCACCCATACCGCTGCTTTCGACTGGTTACCCGGATGATCCTTACACCCCCAGCCACCCCACAGCTCCTGCACCGCACACGCATCAAGATCTGCGGCCTGACCCGCGAGGACGATGTGGATGCCGCCGCACGTGGTGGCGCCGATGCCGTTGGCTTTGTGCTCTACACCAAGAGCCCGCGCCACGTCACCCCCGAGCGCGCTGGCGAACTGGCTCGGCGCCTGCCGCCGTTTGTCACGCCGGTGCTGTTGTTCGTGAACGCCAGCCCCGAGCACATACGCCTAGGTCTGGAGGCCGTGCCCAACGCCTTGGTGCAGTTTCACGGCGACGAAACGCCTGTTGACTGCGCCGCAGCGGGGCGCCCCTACATTCGGGCGGCCCGTATTCCCGC
>JAUXXN010000349.1 GCA_030684755.1 Hydrogenophaga sp. | reverse complement strand
CATCCCGTGGCGAGAAAAACTCACCTGCGCACGTGCGTCGGCGCCTGCACCTTCCAACGACAACACCTTGCCCTCGCCAAACTTGTTGTGAAACACTTTTTGGCCCGCTTTGACGTCGGTCTTGCGGTCGGGCTCGGGGGCGTTTTGCCCCAGGCCCTTGGGATCGCCGCGCTCGGCAAACCCGGGCGACCACGAGGGCTGCAGCACAGGTGCCGTGCTGAAACTGCGCCGTCCGTTTTGCCAGGCACCCGTGCCACCCGCCAGACCGCCAGCCGCTTGCTGCGGCGTGAGCCACTTCAGACAAGCGTCGGGCAACTCGTCAAAAAACCTGCTGGGCAGGTTGTAGCGCGTCTGCCCGTGCAGCATGCGCGTTTGCGAATGGCTCAGGTACAAGCGTTTGCGTGCGCGGGTGATGGCCACGTACATCAGGCGGCGCTCTTCTTCCAG
Organism: Hydrogenophaga sp.; assembly: GCA_030684755.1. Classification (GTDB taxonomy): domain Bacteria; phylum Pseudomonadota; class Gammaproteobacteria; order Burkholderiales; family Burkholderiaceae_C; genus Hydrogenophaga. The sequence goes on along the minus strand of JAUXXN010000349.1, from coordinate 1,638 downwards.
ACCATCGCGGTCGTTCATGGCGTTTTCGTGCGGGAACAAGCCCTCTTCCATGCCGGTGATGAACACGCAATCAAACTCAAGACCCTTGGCGGCGTGCACCGTCATGAGTTGCACAGCGTCTTGCCCGGCCTGGGCCTGGTTGTCGCCCGACTCCAGCGCCGCGTGCGTGAGAAAGGCCGCGAGCGGGCTCATGGTTTCGCCGGTGTCGGCGTCGGGCGCCAGAGATTCATCCAACACGGGTAGGTCGGGGTCAAACCCTTGGCTGACCGGGCTCTGCATCAGTGGCAAACCTTGCGCATCCACCGTGCGCGCCACCGCGTCACGCCCAAAGCCTTCTATGCCCACAAAGCTCTTGGCCGCGCTCACCAGTTCTTCCAGGTTTTCCACCCGGTCCTGCCCTTCGCGCTCGGCGCGGTAGTGTTCGAGCAGACCACTGTGTTGCAGCACCAGTTCAATGATTTCGCTCAGCGTCATGCCCACGCTTTGTTCGCGCAGCACATCCAGCTTGGCCACAAAGCCGCCAATGGCAACGCCGGCCCGGCCGCTGACCGCACTCACCCCGTCGTGCAATGAGCAACCCGAGGCACGCGCCACATCTTGCAACTGCTCGATGCTGCGCGCCCCAATGCCGCGCGGCGGGAAGTTCACCACCCGCATGAAGCTGGTGTCATCGTTGGGGTTCTCCAGCAGGCGCAAATAAGCCAGCGCATGCTTGATCTCAGCGCGCTCAAAAAAGCGCAGGCCGCCGTACACGCGGTACGGCAAGCCGGCGTTGAACAGCGCGGTTTCCACCACCCGGCTTTGCGCGTTGCTGCGGTAAAGCACGGCCATTTCGGTTTTGGGCACGCCTTCGCGCGCGAGCTGTTTCATCTCGTCCACCATCCACTGCGCCTCGGCAAAGTCGCTGGTGGCTTCAAACACGCGCACCGGCTCGCCCGCGCCAGCGTCGGTGCGCAGGTTTTTGCCCAGGCGGTGGCTGTTGTGGCTGATGAGTTGGTTGGCTGAGTCCAAAATGTTGCTGGCGCTGCGGTAGTTTTGCTCCAGCTTGATCTGGTGGCGCACCCGGAACTCGCGCACAAAGTCGGTCATGTTGCCCACGCGCGCGCCCCGAAACGCGTAAATGCTCTGGTCGTCGTCGCCCACGGCAAAGACGGCGTTGCCGGGGCCGCTCAAGCCCTCCAACGGTGGCGCGCTGAACATCTTGATCCAGGCGTATTGCAGGCGGTTGGTGTCTTGAAACTCGTCAATGAGAATATGGCGAAAGCGCCGCTGGTAGTGCTCGCGCACCGGATCGTTGTCGCGCAGCACTTCGTACGAGCGCAGCATCAGCTCGCCAAAATCGACCACCCCTTCGCGCTGGCATTGCTCTTCGTACAGCGCGTACAGCTCCACTTTTTTGCGGGTTTCTTCGTCGCGGGCCACCACGTCGGCCGGGCGCTGGCCGTCTTCTTTGCAGCCGCTGATGAAGTACTGAATCTGCTTGGGCGGAAAGCGCTCGTCGTCCACGTTGAACTGCTTGCACAGGCGCTTCACAGCGGAGAGCTGGTCTTGCGTGTCCAGAATCTGGAAGGTTTGCGGCAAATGGGCCAGCTTGTGGTGGGCGCGCAGGAAGCGGTTGCACAGGCCGTGAAAGGTGCC
>JAUXXN010000342.1 GCA_030684755.1 Hydrogenophaga sp. | reverse complement strand
CTGATCTCCAACATGGGCTACGGCGGCGCCGTGTTCCTGATGGGCTGGACCGGTGGCTACGTGCTGCTGGCCTGTCTGCTGGCTCCGTACCTGCGCAAGTTCGGCAAGTTCACCGTGCCGGAGTTCATCGGCGACCGCTTCTACTCCGGTTTCGCCCGCAACGTAGCTGTAGTCTGCTTGCTGGTGGCTTCCATCACTTACATCATTGGCCAGATGACCGGCGTGGGCGTGACCTTCGCCCGTTTCCTGGGCGTGAGCCGTGAGATGGGTATCTACCTCGGTATGGGTATCGTTTTTGCTTACGCCGTGTTCGGTGGCATGAAGGGCATCACCTACACCCAGGTGGCGCAGTACATCGTGCTGATCCTGGCCTACTCGGTTCCAGCCATCTTCATCTCCCTGAACCTGACCGGCAACTTCCTGCCGCAGCTGGGCCTGGGCTCTGACCTGGCAGGCACCGACGTGTCGCTGCTGGCCAAGCTGGACCAGGTGGTGACCGATCTGGGCTTTGGTCAGTACACAACCACTGCCGCAGGCTCGACCATCAACATGTTCTTCTACACCGTTTCGTTGATGATCGGTACCGCGGGTCTGCCCCATGTGATCGTGCGCTTCTTCACCGTGCCCAAGGTTGCTGACGCACGCTCTTCGGCTGGTTGGGCGCTGGTTTTCATTGCCCTGCTGTACACCACGGCCCCAGCTGTGGGTGCCATGGCCCGTCTGAACCTGTTTGGTACGACCAACAGCGCCGTGGGTATTACCCAGGACGCGACCGGTCAGCTGGTTGTGAACGCCGACGTGGTCAAGGCCAAGCCAGACATGTTCGCTCCGGAAGCCAGCTTGCTGTACGAAGAGCGTCCTGAGTGGATGAAGCGCTGGGAGAAAACCGGCCTGCTGAAGTGGGAAGACAAGAACGGCGACGGCCGCATCCAGTTCTACAACAGCGCCACCAAGAACGAAGTGGTGCTGGGCAAGGCGGAGGCCGCTGGCTGGAAGGGCAACGAGCTGACGGTGAACGCCGACATCATCGTGCTCGCCAACCCCGAGATTGCACAGTTGCCCAACTGGGTGATTGCCTTGGTCGCTGCTGGTGGCCTGGCCGCTGCGCTGTCCACGGCTGCTGGTCTGCTGCTGGCCATCTCGTCTGCCATTTCCCACGACCTGATCAAGGGCGCCATCAAGCCTGACATCAGCGAAAAGGGTGAACTGTTGGCTGGCAAGATCGCCATGGCCGGTGCCATCTTTGTGGCCGGCTGGCTGGGTCTGAATCCTCCGGGCTTCGCGGCGGGTACCGTGGCTCTGGCCTTCGGTATCGCGGCTTCGACGATCTTCCCGGCGCTCATGATGGGCATCTTCAGCAAGACGGTGACCGACAAAGGCGCCAGCGCTGGCATGATTGCAGGCTTGGTTGTGACGCTGTTCTACGTGTTCGCACACAAAGGCATCTTCTTTGTGGCCGGCACGGGCTACCTGGACCTGATCGGTGGCGCCAACTCGTTCTTCACCATCACCCCCGAGGCCTTTGGCACCGTGGGCGCGATCGTGAACTTCGCAGTGGCCTACGCGGTGAGCAAAATGGGTGCTCCGGTGCCTGCGCACATTGCCGCCATGGTGGATGGCGTTCGTACCCCCAAGGGTGCTGGCGCAGCCACGGCAGGCCACTGACAGCTGAGCGGTCGGTGATCGCCTAGCGTTCACCCTCAAGCCGCTTCGACACCGACCCCGCCGGGCAACCGGCGGGGTTTTTTATTGAGACAATGGCAGAGCAAGTCCGTTGTGGGCTTGCGGAAATTCACACAATATGAGCATTTTCATTCTCAACTGGGTCTTCCTGCTGGCGCTGTTTCCCGTGGCCTTCTTCTGGCTGCGTCGCGCTTGGCGCATTTTTTACAAGCGCGATTTTTCCGAAGTGGCGCTGAAAAAAGGTCTGCCACCTGCGAATGCAGAGCATTACGCGCCGTATGAAATGGTCATCAACCTGATTGGCGGGGTGGTGATGGTGGGGGTGCTGGTGGCCGTGCTGGTGTTCCAGGCGCTTGAGCGCCAGGACTGGATCGCCGTTGCGGGCTCCACGCTGTGGATCAAACTCTTCGCTTCCTTTGCATTGAGTCGCCAGGCCCACGGTTTGGGCCCCAAGACCAAGAAGAAAGCCGGGTCTTCATCGGACAAGGAGTGATCAAACTTATGCGCAGAGGTTTTGCGCGTGCCTGGGCAGCGTCCAGGGTGCGGGGTCTTCTCAAGGCAGTGGCGGGATCGTGCTCCGCACTGCATCAATCCATGGGGTGATGCTTCAGGAGGCGCGGGGGTACTAGTACACCAGCCGGTCTGGTTGAATCTCCTGCAAGATCGTCGTGGCAATTTCTTCTATGGACTTGGTGGTGGTGGACAGCCAGCGGATGCCTTCACGGCGCATCATGCCCTCGGCTTCGCTGATCTCCATGCGGCAGTTTTCCAAGCTGGCGTAGCGCGAATTGGGGCGGCGCTCGTTGCGAATTTCGCTCAGGCGTTCGGCCGCAATCGTCAGGCCAAAAATCTTTTTTCGGTGCGGCACCAGCGCGGGCGGCAGTTTGCGCCGGTCAAAATCCTCCGGAATCAGCGGGTAGTTCGACGCTTTTAGACCGTACTGCATGGCCAGGTAGAGCGACGTGGGGGTTTTGCCGCTGCGACTCACGCCCACCAGAATCACGTCGGAACCCTGCAAGTCACGGTGGCTCTGGCCGTCGTCGTGGGCCAGCGAGAAGTTGATGGCTTCGATCCGGTCGTTGTAGGCCTGGCTTTTCGATGCGTCGGAAAACCGGCCCACCCGGTGGTTGGACTTGATGCCCAGTTCTTGCTCCATGGGTTCGACAAAGGTGCCGAACATGTCCAGCAACATGCCCTGGCAATGTTCTTTCACCACGCCAAGCACATCCATATTGACCACAGTGGTGAACACCAGCGGGCGCTTGCCTTCGATCTCGGCGGTGTGGTTGATCTGCCGTATGGCTTGGTGTGCCTTGTCCACGCTGTCAATGAACGGCAGGCGAACACGGCGCACAGTCGTTTCAAATTGCGCCAAGATGGCGTTGCCAAAGGTTTCGGCGGTTATACCAGTGCCGTCAGAGATGAAAAAGACAGTTCGGTTGGGCATGATGGATGCGTGCTTGCACGAAAAAGGTGGGCAAAAGAATGGCCCACGGATTGCGAAAAATTCAAGCCATGGCGCAGTGGCTTTCACGCCCAGCTCGACATTTGTAGTGCTCATTTTTTGGGGATGCACCCTACAATCGCAACCTGCGGACAAAGCCATTATCCCGGTTCTGGTCCCCAATTTCAGCCCTTTGCCCGGTGCCAGACCCACAACAGAACCACAGGTCGCAAGCACAGAGCATGGTGCCCCGTTTTTTTAACCTTGAGGAGTCTTTCCATGTCCAACCTGTTTTCTCCGACCGATCTGGTCGTGCCCTTCGAGCATCTGCGGATGACCGACGTTGACACTGTGGGGGGCAAAAACGCCAGCCTTGGTGAAATGATTTCGCAACTGCCCAGTGGCGTGAAAGTGCCCACCGGCTTTGCCACCACCGCCCACGCCTTCCGCGAATTTTTGCAGTTTGATGGCCTGACCGAGCGCATCAACGCCCGCTTGGATGCCTTGGACACCGACGATGTGCGTGCCCTGGCCGAAGCCGGTGCCGAAATTCGAGCCATGGTGGAAAACCAACCTTTCCCCGCCGACCTGGAAAAAGCCATCCGCGACGCGTTCATCACGCTGGTGGGCGACAACGACAAAGCCACTTTTGCCGTGCGCTCATCGGCCACCGCCGAAGATCTACCCGACGCCTCGTTTGCCGGTCAGCAAGAAACCTTTTTGAACGTGCATGGCATTGAAGAGGTGCTGCACAAAATGAAAGAGGTGTTTGCTTCCTTGTACAACGACCGCGCCATCAGTTACCGCGTTCACAAAGGTTTTGCCCATGCCGACGTGGCGCTCTCCGCTGGCGTGCAGCGCATGGTGCGCTCCGACACCGGCGCGGCCGGGGTGATGTTCACCATCGACACCGAGAGCGGTTTTGAAGTCGTGGTGTTCATCACCTCCAGCTACGGCCTGGGCGAGACGGTGGTGCAGGGCGCGGTGAACCCCGATGAGTTCTATGTCCACAAGCCCATGCTCAAGGCGGGCAAGCGGGCACTGATTCGCCGCAACCTGGGCAGCAAGCTGATTCAAATGACCTTCACCACGCCGGAAGAAAAAGCGGCCGAGGGCGCGCTCAAGGGCAAGCTGGTCAAGACCGTGGACGTGCCGGTGGAACAGCGCAACCGCTACAGCCTGACCGATGCCGACGTGGAGCAACTGGCCCACTACGCCTTGGTGATTGAGCAGCACTATGGCCGCCCGATGGACATTGAATGGGGCAAAGACGGCACCGACGGCCAACTCTACATTCTGCAAGCCCGGCCCGAGACCGTGAAAAGCCAGGCCTCTGGCAAAACCGAGGTGCGCTACAAGCTCAAGGGCAAGGGCGTGGTGCTGGCCACGGGTCGCGCCATTGGCCAAAAAGTGGGTACCGGCCCGGTGCGCTTGGTGAGCCACATCAGCGAAATGGACAAGGTGCAGGCCGGTGACGTGCTCGTGACCGACATGACCGACCCGAACTGGGAGCCGGTGATGAA
>JAUXXN010000329.1 GCA_030684755.1 Hydrogenophaga sp. | reverse complement strand
AGCACCCCGGGTGAAATGGCCAAGGCCCCCGGCCAGGTCAACCGAGAAACGGCAGTTGGACAGATCCGATGGAGCCGCCAGCGCGAGCCCTGGCGGCTCCATCGGACCGGTAGCGCACGCACCCACAAGGTGAGCCTGCTCGAGGGCAACAGGCTCAGTATTTACAGGTATCTCCAGCGGATACAGCGCGGTCAACTGCCCGTTTCCAGGGTCAATGCACCTTGCCCGCTGCGCCAGCTTTGAGGCGGTGCAGCAGCCAATGCGCCACCGCTGCGCACGAGGCATAGCCCAGCATCAGCAGCCCCAGGTTGACCGCGCTTTCGTGAGGGAACAGGCCCACGGTGAAGCCGCCCACAGCGCCCATCATTTGCTGCATGAGGCCCGCCACGGCGGCGGCTGAGCCGGCCAGCGCGGGGACCAGGCTGACGGTGCCCGCCAGCGCGGGTGGCACCAGAAAACCGTGCCCGATGCCCAGCAGGATGAGTGGCAAGGCAAAGGCGAGCGGGGAATGCCAGCCGGCCAGGGCCAGGCCGAGCATGAGGGCCACACCGCTCAGGGTGAGCGCCTGGCCGAGCTGCATCATGGAGCGTTCGCCGGTGCGGTGCACCAGGTGCGAGGTGAGGTAGTTGCCCACGATGTAGGCCAGCGGAATGCTCATGATGTAGTAACCAATGCCTTCGGGACCCACGCCGTAGCTGCCCAGCACGATGGGGGCGCCGCTGAGGAAGGTGTAGAAGGTGGCGGTGATCATGGACAGGAGCGCCACATACAGAATGAACGCGGGCTCGCGGGCCAGGCGTGCATACGAGGACCACATGGCCCGCAGCCAGTGCGGCTGCACAGTGGTGGCTTTCTGGTGATCCGGCAGGCCGCGCCAGGCGGCCACAAACAGCACGGCGGCCAGCACGGCGATGAGCACAAAGTTGGACTGCCAGCCCAGGCGCACATGCAACTGCCCGCCGATGATGGTGGCCAGCGGCGGGCACAGGCCCATGGTCATGCCGATGTAGGCCATGACGCGGGTGCGCGCCGGGCCTTGAAACAGGTCTTGCACCATGGCGCGCCCCACCACCATGCCTGCGGCACTGCCCGCGCCTTGCAGAACGCGCGCCACGATGAGCGTGTTCAGGTCGTTTGCCAGCGCGGCGATGACCGCGCCCACGCCGCCCACAAAGAGCCCGAACAGCAAGATGTGTTTGCGCCCCAGGCGGTCGGACAGCGGGCCGTAGAGCAGTTGCAGGCCGCCGTAAGCCACCACATAGCCGCTGAAGGTGAGCTGCACGCTGGCTTGGCTGGCGTCGAACACGGCGGCCCATTCCTGCATGGAAGGCAGGCAGATGGTCATGGCGAGCAGGCCGAAAGCGAGCTGGGCCAGCAGGTTGGCCACCAAGAGTGCGTGGGTGGGGCGTGGGGGTTCGGCAGCGGTCATTCAGCGGGGCAGGCCCTGCGGTGGGCCCAAAAAAGTCAGCGGCCCCGGTGGCCGCGTGCCACTGTAACCGCCGTGGCACAAAAAGGCTGTCGCGTGCTGTGGCACCGACCGTTTGGTTGATGCAGCGCAGCTTGCTGTGCCGCCGCCGTGGCTAGCATGGTGGCGGTGCGGCGGGCCGCTGGGCTGGCCGTGTGTTGAAGCCGTTAACAAGGAGACTTTTCGATGCGACATTTTTTAACTGCGGTGGCTTGTGGCTGCCTGGCCCTGCCTGCCTTGGCGCAAGCCCCGGCGGCCACGTTCGAAATCAAGACGCTGACGCCTGAAACCGCGCTGGTGGCGGCACAGGCGGCCATGGCGGCGTGCCGGGCGCAAGGCTTTCAGGTGGGCGTGGCGGTGGTCGACCGCTCGGGCCTGACCCAGGTGTTTTTGCGCGACCGTTTTGCCGGCGCCCACACGGTGGACGTGGCCACCAACAAGGCTTGGACAGCGGCGAGCTTTCGCACGTCCACGCTGGACTTGGCCACCGAGTCGCAGCCGGGCAAGCCCATGAGCGGCATCCGCAGCACACCGCGCATGCTGGCGGTGGGCGGCGGTGTGGTGATTGAGGGCGGCGGCTCCATTTATGGCGCCATTGGCGTGTCGGGCGCGCCCGGCGGCGACGCCGACGATGCCTGCGCCAAGGCGGGCATCAAGGCGATTGCCGACAAGATCGAGTTCTGACGGAGCGCTCAGCCGCTCAGCGTTTACCGGCGCCCTGCCCCGGCTGCGCCAGAAAAAAGCGCAGCATTTCGGCAGAGGCGTTGGGGCCGTCGCGGTCGGTGAACGAGCCGCTGGCGTCGCCGCCCGACCAAGCATGGCCCGCGCCGTGCAGCGTCCACGATTCCACCAAGCACCGGCCCTGGGCGTTGGTGTGCCGGGTGCGCGTGTAACGGCGCCCGCTGCCCACCTGGCCCTGTTCGGTGCTGGCGCGCAGGCCCTGCGGGCTGGCTGCGTGGGCGCTGGCGGCTTGCTGCGCGATGTGTTCGCCGTTGCTGTGCTGCACGGTGTGGTCGCGGTCGCCGTGGAACACGATCACCGGCACCGCTCGCAGGGCTGGGCGGCGCGGGTCGGCGGGCGTGCCGGGCAGGTGGCCCATGCCCAGCACACCACGGCCTTTCATGGCGGCCATGGCCGAGGGAATGTCGTGCGCCGCCGCATACGGCAGGCCCGAATGGGCGCCCACGGCGGCGAACAACTCGGGATAGGTTTCGCCCAAGATCACGGCCATGGCCGCACCGGCCGACAGCCCCGCCACATACACACGGCCCGGGTCCACCGGGTGCTCGGCCACCACGGCTTGCACCAGGCTGGCCAGCAGCGCGGGTTCGCCAGCGCCGCGCAGCTGGTCTTCGGCGCGAAACCAGTTCCAGCAGCGCGAGGCGTTGGCGCCCGAGGCTTGTTCGGGGTAGACGACCAGAAAGCCGTGTTCGTCGGCCAGGCGGTTCATTTGGGTGCCGGCGGCAAAGTCGTCGGCCGACTGGGTGCAGCCGTGCAGCATGACCACCAGCGGCAGGCCGCCCGCTTGGGGGGGCCGGGCATCGATGGCCTGTGTTGGCACGTACAGCTTGTAGGCGCGGGTGCCCGCTGGGGCGCTGTGGCTGCGCAGCACAAACTGGCCCTTTGCAGGGGCGGCGTGCCCGATGGCGTTGGGGGCGGCTTCGGTGGGATGGGCGCCGGGTGTGGGCACTTCACGCGCCACCACATCAATGGTGTTGTCGCCAAACGGCGCGGCTGGCGCCGGGGTGGCTGGCGCACCCACCGCCAGCCCGGCCGAGGCCAGGGCGTTGCGGATGGTGTCGGTCACCCCGCGCATGGGGCCGCTCTGGGTGTTGAGCCCGGCCGCCTTCAGCGCGCGGTCAATGGTTTCCTGGATGTTCATGGCAAGGGCGCTCGGGTTGGAAAAAGCAGAGGTGCCTGGGGAGGCGGGAAA
>JAUXXN010000326.1 GCA_030684755.1 Hydrogenophaga sp. | reverse complement strand
GGCAATCTCGGCGTTGATCACGCAGCTCACGTATTGCCACAGCACCGCGTCGTGCGTGAGCATGGCGCCTTTGGGGGTGGACTCGGTGCCGCTGGTGTAAACGATCTGTGCCAGGTCAAAGCTGCCCAAGGTCACGTCGGGCAGGGGCTCTGCGCAGGCGGCCAGTTCGTCAAAGGGGCGCATGCCGACCACAGGCTCGCTGGGGTCTTCGCTGGGCAGCCAAATGAACTGCGCCACTTGCGTGTCCAGCGCAGCAGCGCTCTGGGCGAGCGCGGCCAGGCCGCTGTCGGTGGCCAGCGTTTTGGCGCCGGCGTGGCGCAATATGTAGGCCACTTCGTCGGCCTTGAGCATGAAGTTGTTGGGCACCAGCACCGCGCCCCGGCGCGCCAGTGCAAAGCGCAGCGCGGCAAAGCCGTGTGAATTGCGTGCCAACACGGCCACCTTGTCGCCCTGGCCCACGCCCATCTGGTGCAGACCCGCCGCCAAGCGAGACACCAGCACGTCGAATTCGGCGTAGGTCCAGCGCGTGCTGCCGCAGACGATGGCGGTCTTGGCCGGCAGGCGAACGGCGGTGCGGTGCAGGGCGTCGGCAATGGTCTGGCGGCGCACCACCGGGTGAAGGCTGGATGGCATGTGAAGGGTTCCTGTTGTGGCGAGTCAGCCACCCGTTAGTGGGGCGGCATGGAAGCAGCCCTGATTGAAAACCAAATGGCCCGTGCCGGCATGCTCGTTTTCACCAGCCCGCTGTCACCTGTGTGCAGCCGGGTCGGGGTGCACGGGCGCATTGGGTCGCCACACCCAGGCGCCCGGTTTCGGGGGGCTATCATCCCGGCATGGACCCTGTATCGACCACCCAAAACAAGCTCAGCCAGTGGGGCCGCCGGGTGCGCGCCACCTGGACCAGCTGGTGGCAGGTGCTGCTGCTGGGCGCGCAGATCGTGGTGCTGGCGTTTTTGCCGTCGAGCTACCGGCGCGGTGCGCAGCGCTCGGCGGTGTTGCGCAACCTGTACCAGGCCACCGCGCCGCTGCTGACCTGGTTTCTGGTGCTCTCGGCGCTCATCAGCGTGGTGCTGATCCGCATTGTGGTGGCCACCGCTTTCAGCTACGGCTTGTCGCAATACGCGCTGGAAGTGCTGGTGCGCACCCTGGTGCTGGAGCTGATTCCGCTCTACGCCGCCATGTTTGTGGCGGTGCGTTATGCCATGCCAGGGGCTCAGCGCATCCGCAAGCTGCTGGCTGAACAACAACGCAACGGCTTTGAAACCAGCGACCAGACCCTGCTGCGCACCGAGTTGCTGCCGCGTGCACTGGCCACGGTGTTTTCGGTGCTGCTGCTGGCGGCGGTGAGCTGCGTGGTGGCGCTGGTGCTGGCCTATCTCACGGTGTATGGTTTTTCGCCCTGGGGTTTCCCGTCTTACACGCGCAGCGTGGGCAGTGTGTTCACGCCCGCCGTCACGCTCATCTTCAGCCTTAAAACCCT
>JAUXXN010000322.1 GCA_030684755.1 Hydrogenophaga sp. | reverse complement strand
CGGCACCCGTTCCCACATGGGCTTTGTCGCCGAAACCGGCAGCGGCCATGTGCTAGCCATGGACGGCGCTCCCGATGCCGCCAAACCCGACAACGGTGGCGCCAACCTGGCCCCCCGCCCCATGGAAACCCTGCTCGCGGGCACCGGTGGCTGCACCGCTTACGACGTGGTGCTGATCCTCAAACGCGGTCGGCACGATGTGCGCGGTTGCAGCGTCAAGCTCACCACCGAGCGCGCCGAGGTTGACCCCAAGGTGTTCACCAAAATCCACATGCATTTCACCGTTACTGGCAAGGGCATTCCGGTCACCGCAGTAGAACGCGCCATCGCCATGAGCCACGATAAATACTGCTCCGCCAGCATCATGCTGGGCAAAACCGCCGACATCACCACGGGTTTTGAGTTGGTCGAGGTTTCTGCTTAGAGCAGGAGAGCAGGGAATTGGGATGATGTCGGCCCCATAAACCTGATCGTCAAGGGAGAAGGGTGCGTTTGTGATTCAGCAACAGCAACGCGTGCTGGCGTTCAAGATGATGCCGGCGGCACGTCCAGCCGCCGTAGCTCGCTAGACACCTTGTCAATCACGGTGAAAAACAGCGCGCAAGCCTCCCTGGCTGCCAGCAGACTCTCCAGAAAAATCTCGGCGTCTTGCATGTATTCGTGCACCAAAGCATTGCGCAGGCGCCGAGCGGCAATGAACGCATCCGCGTTGCTCAAAAGTTCAGCCTTCTCGGCAAAAGCCAGCGTGTCCAGAAAAGTCTTGGGTGATTCGCCCACCAAGGCTGCGTAGCGTGGCAGCAGCTTTTCGCCCAACTGGTCTTGCAACCGAGAAAAGCGACTGGCAAATGCCTCCACTTTTTCGGCCAGTGCCGGTTCTTGGGCCAAATTCCGAACCCAGGTGAGACTGATCGGCAGCGCGAAAAGTGTATCCAGGCTGTAACGCAAATGCTCAGCTTCCTTGCGTGCCAGAGCCTCGCTGACGCGCACTTGTTGCGCATACTCGGGCAAGTAGGCCAAGGTCACAGTTGCACCCCGGTTTCTCGCGCCACCCGCAAAACGGCGGCGTCGGGGGTGGCAGCGTCTTTGAGCAAAATGTCCAGTTTGCGGTCTCCCAGGCGGCGAATCAGCGCGACGTACAGAGCATTCAAAATTTGTGAACGGTGAGCCACACGCTGGCTTGTTTCAAACAGCAAATCAATGTCACCCCCACGCCGGGTGTCATCGGCGCGGGAGCCAAACAGCGTTACGCGCGCATCCTCGCCCAACACCTGTTGGGCAGTCTGCTTGATCGAGTCAATTTGTTCCAGTGTCAGGCGCATAGCAGCATTCTCCCGGATTCATCACACCCGGTGCGCCACCATCGTCATCACCTTGGCCGCCGCACGCATCAAACCCCGCACCGGCATCGGCAACTCTGTAGCGCCCGCGTGCTGCGCTTCCCGTGCGTGGCGGGCTTCGTCGTCCTTCATTTGCGCCACGATGGCGCGCGAAGCCTGGTCGTCCGGGGGCAGGCGGTCCATGTGGCTGGCCAAGTGTGCTTCCACTTGGCGCTCGGTTTCCACCACAAAACCCAGGCTCACCCCCGCGCCCATGCGCCCGGCCAGCAGACCCAGCCCAAACGCCCCGGCGTACCACAGCGGGTTCAACAGAGAAGGCCGGGCACCCAACTCGTCCAACCGGGCTTTGGTCCAAGCCAAATGGTCGGTTTCTTCGCGGCCAGCGGCGTCCAGTTGAGCGGCCAGCGCGTGGTTGGGCGCTTTGCCACGCCCCGGGCTGCGCGCCGCCAACGCTTGCGCGGTGTAAAGCGCCTGCGCGCACACCTCACCCACATGGTTCACCCGCATCAGCGCGCCAGACAACTGTCGATCGGCGTCGCTCATGGTCTCATTGGGCCGCTCGGGCACGGTGGGGCAATCGCGCGAAGCACGCGCGGGCACAAACAGCGTTCTCAGCGCGGCATCGGCCGCAGTCAGCAGGGGGTCCAGGTGCATGGCAGGGCTCCTTCAGGGGTGTTGGGTATACAGATGAGAGCGCAGTTCTGGGGAAGTGAGGCAAGTCGTTGGAACGCGTTGGAACGGTATTAAAAGCGTTTTCCGATCAGATTATTTCAGCGATCAAGTGTGCAGTGTGTCGGTGCAAACCGTGGATTTGTCGCGCAGTTGCAACACAAAACCTAGGGTTTACCCAAATATTTTGATCCGTTGTGCGCCTCCCCGTGGTGCGTCGAGTCGTATTCTGTTGCAATCACATCAGCTTCCGAAACGGAGCTTGGTTCGAGGGCAACAGACCCACGGCCTCTCTTTTTACAACCTTGGAGAAATTCTCAATGAAAAAGACCCTGATTGCCCTGGCCGTTCTGGCTGTTTCCGGCGCTGCTTTTGCACAATCTTCTGTGACCTTGTATGGCGTGGCTGATATCGCTGTTGGTGAGCTTAAACAAGCCGACAAATTTGGTGCGCTCGCTAATAGTGGCATGAACAACGGCACCAGCCGCATTGGTTTCCGTGGAACCGAAGACTTAGGCGGTGGTCTGAAGGCAAGTTTCAACTTTGAACAAGGTGTTAGCCTTGCTGATGGTGGTACTGATCGCACCGCCGCAGGTGTTAATCTCCCAATATATCAGCGCGCAGCATTCATGTCGATTTCGGGCGATTTTGGTGAAGTGGCTGCTGGTCGCCGCTTGACCCCAGCGTTCTTCGCCAAGGCAGCTTACGAACTGACGGGTACGGCCAACTATTCCGCACTCGGAAAACAATTTGGCTACAGCAGTGCCGGTGTCGGTGCCGGTGCTCGTCGTGATGGCTTGGTTACTTACACCACCCCCAATTTTGGCGGTGTTACTGCCACCGTTGGTACGGTTTTTGAAGGTAACAATGCTTCGAAACCAATGGAATTCAACGTGATTTATCGCGGTGGCCCCATGGTGGTTGCTTTCCAAATGGATTCTGCATCCAACACCGCTCCTGGTGCTAAACGCGGCTCATCGATTGGCGGCAGTTACAACTTTGGTGTTGCCAAGGTTGCAGCCAGCTACCAAGACCCAGCTGGTCCAAAGAAAGGTTTCACCTTGGGTGCATCCGCTCCTGTGGGTCCAGTTACTTTGACAGCTGACATTGCACGCGCTACCAACGATGCTGGCAAAAACACCGATCTGCTGTTGGAAGTTAAGTATGCATTGTCCAAGCGCACCTTTGCATACGGTGCGTACCAAAAAGATGGTCAAGTTGGTGGTGTTAAAGCCATCAATGGCTATGCTCTGGGCCTCCGCCACAACTTCTGATCGTGAAGCTGGCTTGACCAGCTGACGCTCTGAACTTCAAAACCCCTGCGGCAGTTATGCCGCAGGGGTTTTTCAATTGGGGTGACGGTTGTCCGTTGGCCTGTATGCTGATGTGAAAGAGGGCGTGATGTGGTCGATCAAGCAAAGAAAAAACTTGTCCGGGCCAGGCACAGGCATAGGCATAGGCATAGGCATAGGCATAGGCATAGGCATAGGCATAGGCAGTCGACTCGAACCTGTGATGGTTTCTTGGCCGCCTAAAAGTGACAATTTGTTGAAATCTTGCCCGCGCTGTCTCCTGAATGCGACATCCAGTGGCAGGAAAGTGGTGTTTTCAGGGAAAACCCGTGGGTACGGGTTTTCCCCGGGTTAGGATTCAGCATGTGACACTGTTTCACATCTGGCTTCGATGTGCGAAGCTGGAATTTTCATAAGGTAACCCCATGAAAAAATCTCTGATTGCTCTGGCCGTTCTGGCCGCTTCCGGTGCCGCATTCGCCCAGTCCAGCGTGACCCTGTACGGCGTGGCTGACCTGTGGGTTGGTAAAGTCAACAAAGGCAAATTCCAAGCAGGCGACGCTGGCTTGGCCCCTAGCCGTCTGGGCTTCAAGGGCACCGAAGACTTGGGCGGCGGCCTGAAGGCAGGCTTCCAGTTTGAGCAAGGTCTGACTTTGAGCGACGGCGCTACCGACGTTCCAACGTTCCAGCGCCAAGCCAACCTGAGCCTGAGCGGCGGTTTCGGCACCATCAAACTTGGCCGCAGCACAACGGCTTTGGACGATGTGTACGGCGCTGCCAACAGCGGCTTTGATTCCGCCCTGTCGGTCAGCGAAGTATGGCAAAACGGTCATACCGGTCGTGCCAATGCTCAGTTGTACTACGCAACCCCAGAATTTGCAGGCTTCACCGCTGCTGTCAGCACCCAGTTGAAGGGCAACGCACCAGTAGATCAACTGACCACTTTCAACGTGGCATACGCCAATGGCCCTATCGCAGCTGCTGTGGGTTATGAAGATGACGCAGCAGGCAAAAAAGGCACCATGTTCAATGGTTCCTACGACCTGGGTATGGCCAAGCTGATGGCCAGCTACTACACCACCAAGCCAAACGTCGGCGTTCGCACCAACTCTTACCAGTTGGGCGCAGATGTTCCCCTGAGCAGCGCTCTGACGCTGTCCGTGGGCTACGCCAACTCCAAGGTCAAGGGCGGTGTCAGCGACAGCGGCTTCGGCGTTGCTGCGGGCTACAGCTTGTCCAAGCGCACCACCGTGTACGGCGGTTTCCGTGCAGCCAGCGTGAAGTCAGGTGCAGACAAAGACCTGATCGCCGTCGGTATCAACCACACCTTCTAATCCCACGCTGGCGCAAGCCAGCTGAAGATTCAGAAACCAAAAACCCACCGTGTTGCCATGGTGGGTTTTTTTATGGGCGCGCGGGGTGCATCAAAGGTTTTCGATGATGCTCAGGTCCAAACCCGTGGCCTGCGCAATGACGGCCCATGGCAAGCCTTGGGCTTTGAGGTTGCGGGCCACTTCTTGAATAGCCTCGATTGTCCCCTCCGCCTTTCCCTCAGCCTTGGCATCCGTGATCACGGTGGACTCGATGCGCAGCTTGTCCATGTGGATGTGGTAGGCCTCCAGCTCGTCCGGGGTGTAGGCGCCTACCTCCAGCAGGTCCATGGCGCTGCCGATTTCAGGGTCTTCGGCCAGGTCTTTAACGGCTTGGTCGTTGTGGCCCACTTCGCTCATAAACCGCAACCACTTGACTTGCATGCGCCGGTCGGTCTGGCTTCTGGGCTTGAATTTGGGCAGTTCAATGAACACAAATTCCAGCCCTTTGAGCACACGGTGGCTGTCTTGCAGGCTGACAATTTTGTAGTGGTGGTGGTAGTTGTCGGTCTCCAAGTCAAACACCTGGTTGGTCAGGGCCAGGGCGTAGACGGGCTTGAGGCTGGTGTGGTTTTGCCCGCTGCGCAGTTGCTTGACATAGGCGTTGCTGGCGGAGAAAACGATGCGCTGCTCAAAGCTGGTGCCCCAGAGCATTTGCATTTCCACAATGAAGATGCGGCCCCGGGCGTCTTGGCATTTGACATTGACAATGGAGTTCTTGAACAGGCCGGGCAGCTCGGGGACTTGCTTAGGCGTGAGGTATTCCAGGCTGTCGATCAGGCCGTCGTCTGGCAGGGGCAGAACGGCGTTCAAGAAGCTTTTGAGCAGGTGGGCATGCTCGCCAAAAACGCGCTTGAAGGCGAGATCGATTTTGGGATCTAGGTAGCGGCTTTGCATGGCGGGTCGGCCTTGGCGGGGCAGGATCTGGATTATCGGGGACGGGGCGGCGCACAGCGGTTTTCAAAATAAACCTCTTTAGGAGGCTGCGCCCACGGGTGCAAATAAAAAACCCG
>JAUXXN010000320.1 GCA_030684755.1 Hydrogenophaga sp. | reverse complement strand
TCAGCAAGCCTTGCTTTTGGAGCAAGCGGCTTACCGGGGCGAAGTCCATCGGCCAGTGGTGGATGCGTTCTCTGCCACCATGGACATGCTTTTGATTCAGCTCCAGCAGCGGCTGGGCCGGTAAGCGACAACCGCTGTTGGGAGGCCAAATGGTTCGGGGGTTGATGTTAGGAGCAAGTTTTGGGTCAAAACAGAAGCCCAATAACATTACTCACAACCGATCAGCATCGATCAAAAGGCGATTAAAAGTCAGAAACACATCGTCTCGAACCCAGCCCAGCGAGGTGTAGAGCGACTGCGCTTTCAAATTGGTCCGTGCGGTCGTCAGGTCCATGCGCACCATGCCATCGGCTGCGGCACGCGCTTGACCGGCCAGCATCAGCTGCCGACCGGTGCCCACTTCGCGCGCAGCGGGTGACACAAACAGGTCGTAGAGCGTGTAAATGGGTGCAGCCTCGACCGAGCAGAAGGACGGGTACATTTGGCAAAAACCCACCAGCGCGCCCGTTGGCGCCTGCGCCACCAGAACCACCGATTCTTGGCGCTCGAAGCGTTCGGTCATGAAACGCCGGGCCGCTTCGAGGTTGGACGCTTGTTGGTAAAACTGGCGGTACTGGTCGAAAAGCTGGGCAACGGCGGGCAAGTCGGCGGCTTGCAGCGGGCGGATGGCGGAGGGCATGGTTTGGTGTTCGGCGTGTGAACAGGTCTTGCGCAAGATCAGACCCGTTGGACAACCGGCCTAGCTGTTCACCCCAACTCAGCAATCAACTCAATCTCTACACAAGCACCCAGCGGAATTTGCGCCACTCCGAAGGCGCTGCGGGCGTGGGCGCCGACTTGGGGACCGAACACCTGGCCCAGCAGTTCGCTGCAGCCGTTGGTGACGAGGTGTTGTTCGGTGAAGGTGCTGGTGCTGTTGACCAGGCTCATGACTTTGACGATGCGTTTCACATCGTTGAGGGTTTTGCCAGCGGCCAGGCAGGCGGCGGCGAGGGTGCCCATGAGGTCGATGGCGATGGCGCGGGCGGCGGCTTTGCCTTCTTCGGTTTCCATGGTCAGGCCGAGCTGGCCGACCCAGGGTTTTCCGTCTTTTTTGGCGATGTGGCCGCTCAAGAAGACGAGGTTGCCACTCTGCACGAAGGGAACGTAGGCGGCGGCGGGAATGGCGACGGGGGGCAGTTCGATGCCGAGTTGGGACAGGGTGTCGTGAACGCTCATGGGGAATGCTCCTGATAAAAAAGCGGGTGGAAGGCGGTTCGGGTCATTCTATCGACCGGGTTTGCATGGGCCCAGCTGTATCAGGCGGATTCATGGGGTGCCTGCTGGCTGCGTGTGCCAGAAGGCACCGTTGGTTTTATGCCGCTGGGGCTTTGGCCGGTTCCGCTGCAGCCGGTGTTTTGGCGGCTTGCAGGGCGGCGAGTTCGTCTGGCGGGGCCACGGTGACGCCGACTTCCAGCGTGTGCTGGGCGCCGCCTTGAATGACGCCGCGCATGGGCGATACGTCGGCGAAGTCGCGCCCGGTGGCGAGGGTCACGTAGTCTTCGCCGGGGCTGCCCCAGCCGCAGCGGTTGTTGGTGGGGTCGAAGTCGAACCAGGCACCGGCTGCGTCGCTGTGGGCATGGGTTTTGATCTCGACTGCGCGTGTGTCCACGTCGTCGCTGTCTTCTGCGGTTTCAGCGGTTTGGGGCGAGTAGGGTACATAGACCGACACCCAAGCGTGCGAGGCGTCGGCGCCAATCAGGCGCGGTTTGCCCGGTGGCGGTTGGGTCAGCAGGTAGCCGCTGACGTAGCGCGCGGGCAGGCCCAAGCTGCGCAGGCAGCCCAGCATGATGTGGGCGAAGTCTTGGCACACGCCTTTGCCTTGTTCCAGCGCTTGCAGGGCGGGGGTGTTGACTTCGGTGCTGTCGGTCTCGTATGTCAGCTCGGTGTGGATGCGTTCCATCAGAGCGCGCGCGGCTTCCAGCATGGGCAGGCCGGTCTTGAAGGCGGGGCGGGCGAAGGCGGCGAAGGCGTCGTCGCGCGGCACATAGGGCGAGGCGAACAGGAATTCGCTGGCCGGGTCAAACGGGGCGTGGGCGCGGTAGCGAAAGTGTTCGCGCACCGATTCCCAGGTGCGCTGTTGCCAGGCTGGGCTGTGCGGCAGGGGCGCTGGGGCGCGGGTATTGACCTCGCTGTCGGCTTCGACGGTGAGGGTGTCGTGCGGCGCTTGTAGCGAGAAGAAGGTGCGCAGGTTGCCAAATACGTCGGTGGTTTGGCTGCGGCTGGCGGGTTCGGGCTGCACGCGCAGGCGGTGCGCCAGCACCTGTTGCACCGGCGTGGTGACGGGCGACAGGTGCACCATGTGCTGCGCCATGTCGATGCTGCCTTGGTAGCGGTAGGTGGTACGGTGGATGAT
>JAUXXN010000343.1 GCA_030684755.1 Hydrogenophaga sp. | reverse complement strand
CAGAACCGACCGCAACCCGCCTTCCAGGCCGCCATCATCGACTCGGTGAGCCGCCTCACCCACATTGCCCCGGCCGATGCCCAAGGCGAGCTGCTGGGCAAGCCGCTGGTGCAGCATGGCGTGATTCAGTCGTTCAAACGCCAGCAAGGCATCTGCAGTGGGTGGACCGAAGCCCGCTATGTCACCACCACCGAGGTCTACCCCGACAGTCCCAGGTTGAACCCTCAGCTTTGTATCGATGTTCAGTTGACCGCCTTGTGCGCTGGGTTCGATTTTGTGCTCGACACCGCATTAAAAACCGAAGCCCTTGCTGGATCGCCAAGAACGATCTGAAGTTAGGACAAGGCGATACCCTCGGTTGCCTGCAGAGCTGCAATGGCTCTGGTGGTGTGGACCTTGAACGGTCGCTTTTCCAATTGAGGTCGACCGACTGCAATGGGCCGAGACCGCCAGCTCGTTCACGGCGCAAGCGGTCTTGCCGGAGATTTCCGCTTGTCGCGCCTGGCGAATGACCGTTTGCACCCGGTCACTGGATAAAGTACATCAAACACAACCCCAGAGACGAAAACATGTACAGTGCCCACCCCCAGAGATACGACCACATGACCTACCGCAGGGTCGGCAAAAGCGGACTCAAGCTGCCCAGCATCACCCTGGGTCTGTGGCACAACTTTGGCGACGTCACGCCCATGGACACGCAGCGAGCCATGCTGCGCACCGCGTTTGATTTGGGCATCACCCACTTTGACCTGGCCAACAACTACGGCCCGCCCGCAGGCAGCGCCGAGACCAACTTTGGCGAACACCTGCGGCGCGATTTCAAACCCTACCGCGACGAGCTGATCATCTCCAGCAAGGCGGGCTGGGACATGTGGCCCGGGCCGTATGGGCAGGGCGGCGGTTCGCGCAAATATGTGTTGGCCAGCCTGGACCAGAGCCTGAAGCGCATGGGTCTGGACTATGTGGACATCTTCTATTCGCACCGATTCGACCCCGACACCCCGCTGGAAGAAACCATGGGCGCGCTGGCCAGCGCCGTGCAGCAGGGCAAGGCGCTGTATGTGGGCATCTCCAGCTATTCAGCCGCCAAAACCCGCGAAGCGGCGGCCATTTTGCGCAGCCTGGGTGTGCCGCTGTTGATCCATCAGCCGTCGTACAGCCTGCTGAACCGCTGGGTAGAAGAAGATTTGCTCGACACTTTGCAGGCCGAGGGCATGGGCTGCATTGCCTTCAGCCCGCTGGCCCAGGGCTTGCTGACCAGCAAATACCTGAACGGCGTGCCCGCCGATGCGCGCATCAACCGCCCCGGCGGCGGCTCGTTCACCGCCGACCACCTGAGTGCGCAAAACTTAGCGCATGTGCGCGCCTTGAACGGCATTGCCCAAGCCCGGGGCCAGAGCTTGGCGCAAATGGCCGTGGCCTGGGTGCTGCGCCAGCCGGGCATGACATCGGCCCTCATCGGCGCGAGCAAACCCGAGCAGATCACCGAACTGGTGGGCGCGCTGAGCCAGTTGGACTTCAGCGCCGAAGAGTTGGCCGCCATCGACCAGCACGCGGTGGACGGCGGCATCAACCTCTGGAAAAAGCCGTCGACCGACCAGCGACCTTGAGGGCGCAAACCACGTTTATTGGCAGGTCATTTCGTACATGATGGTAATATACAAAAATGATCAATTTGGACGTCATTGCTGGGTTCAATTGGGACAGCGGCAATGCTCGAAAGAACGAGAAGCACGGGGTTTCCATGGCTGAGGCTGAGCAGGTTTTTTTCAACCAGCCGTTGCTGCTGTTGGAAGACCGTACCCACAGCCAGTCAGAGCCCAGGTTCCATGCGCTGGGCATAACAGACGGTGATCGGACTTTGCACATCACGTTCACCTTGCGACTGTCCGGTACCCAGATCCGTGTCATTTCAGCCCGTGACATGCACCGAAAGGAGCGAGCCATCTATGAAAACGCCGAATAAGCCGATCCCGACGTTTGCCAACGAGGCGCAAGAGCGCGCTTACTGGGAAGCGCACGATTCCACAGAGCATTTGGACTGGTCAAAGGCCCAGAAGGCGCGCTTGCCCAACCTCAAGCCCACCACAAAAACTATTTCGCTGCGCTTGCCCCAGCATTTGCTGGATTCGATCAAGGTTGCAGCCAACGCGCGAGACGTGCCCTACCAGTCCTTGATCAAGGTGTGGTTGCAGGAAAAGCTGCACGGTCACTGACCCCCACGGTTGGGCAGGCCCACAGCCTGCGGTCGATAAATCAGCTCAATACCACACTAGACAAACGCCTGCGGTAAGTGGCCACGGTGGGGTCTTGGGGCGGCACCTGGCCTTCGGCCACTTTGGGCTTGGGCGGCTCGATGATGTCGAGGATGGCGATGTAGGTCTTGCGGGCCAGATCTTCTTTCCAGGTCTTGTCGCGCATCAGGATCTCCAGCAACTCGTCCATGGCCGGCACAAACTGGTTGTGGGCCAGCAGCAGCTGGGCCAGGGCAAAGCGGCTGTCAAAGTCGCGCTTGTTGGCGGCAATGTGGGCCTGCAAATCGGTGGCGCGGGCTTGTGGGTCCACCACCATGTCTTGGGCGTCGCGGGCTTGCATCCAGCGGTTGAGCGAATCGAGGCGGCGCACCGCGGCCGACTTGGCGATCACCGGCGCAAACGCCACTTTGGCGTCGTCGTCTAGGTCCAGCTCCAGCAGCAGTTTGACCAGGTCAAAGCGGGCATCGTCGTTTTCAGGGTCGGTTTGCACGGCGTGTCGCAGCTTGGTCAGCGCGCCTTCCACGTCGCCAGCGGCCAGCGCGTCCAATGCGTCGGCCTCTTCTTTGGCGGCTTCCAGCACCTCGGGCGCGGGCAGGTGCTTGTCCAGAAAGGCGTTGATCTGGCCCTCGGGCAGCGCGCCCATGAATCCGTCCACTGGCTGGCCGTTCATCATCAACACGCAGGTGGGAATGCTCTTGATGCCAAAGGCGCCGGCCAGTTGCTGTTCTTGTTCGGTGTTGATTTTGACCAGCTTGAAACGGCCCGCGTAGGCCACTTCAATTTTCTCCAGCAGCGGGCCAATGACCTTGCAGGGCCCGCACCAGGGCGCCCAGAAGTCCACCAGCACGGGTGTGTGTTGAGAAGCCTCAATGACTTCGGTTTCAAAATTGGCAAAGGTGACGTCGATCATGGCGGTGCTCGGAGTGGTGTGGCCGCGGGCGGCGCACGGGCGCGGAAACGTAAAATCGACACTTTACCGGAGACGGGCCGCTGACCAGGCCGGTCTTTAAGCAACCGGCCGACCATTGGCTGGGCAAGAGGCAACGACATGAACCCCATCCAAGTGGGCGTGGTCATGGGCTCCAGCAGCGACTGGGACACCATGCAGCACGCCGTTCAAATTCTCAAAGATTTCGGTATTGCGCACGAGGCCCGCGTGGTGTCGGCCCACCGCATGCCCGACGACATGTTTGCCTATGCCGAGGCCGCCGTGGGCCGTGGGCTCAAGGCCATCATTGCGGGTGCGGGCGGTGCCGCCCACCTGCCGGGCATGATCGCGGCCAAAACCGTGGTGCCGGTGCTGGGTGTGCCGGTGGCCAGCAAGCACCTGAGCGGTGTGGATTCGCTGCACAGCATTGTGC
>JAUXXN010000318.1 GCA_030684755.1 Hydrogenophaga sp. | reverse complement strand
ACGGTGGCGGCGGGCAGGGCTTCGCCGCTGACGCTGCGGGCGATGCGCAGCACGGTGCGTTCCACAAACGGTACGCGCTCCAGTGGGTGGTCAAACATCACGCAGACTTTGAGCGCCGCGTCGTCTCCGGCCTTGCTCAGCAGGTTGGGGGCGGTGGTGCCGCCGGTGAGTGCCTGGTCCAGCCGCCAGCGCCATTGCAGTGTGGCGGGCGTGGCGTCTGGGGTGTCGTGCACCAGCGTGCCGTAAGACGACGCAGTGCTCACTTTGAGCGCGGCTTGGCCGTCTACCGTACCGGCTTCAAAGCGGGTGGCGGGCAGGTCGGCGTGTTTTTTGGGGAAGCCCACAAAGCGCCAGGCGGGGTTGAGTGCGCCGTCGGCCTGCAACAAGGGCTGCAGGCTTTGGGCGGCCACGGCAAGGGGAAACAGCGCACACAGCGCCAGCAGGGGGCGCATGTTTAACGGCCCGTGTCGTTCAAAGACCAGTCGTAGTCGAGGTGGCTCACGCTGAGCGTTTTGGCTTTCAGCGCGGCCTGCTCGGCGGGTTGGTCGCTCAGTTGTTCGGCGTATTTCGCCAGCATGTCTTCGACTTTGTTGAAGCCGCCGTGGCCCTTTTCAAAGTCTTCCCGGAACCACCGGAAGATTTGGCTGATTTCGGCCTTGTCGCCCTTGACGCGGTTGCGGGTGCGGTCGCCCATGAATCGGCGCATGCCGTCTTCCAGTTGGGCCTCCAGCTGTGCGGCGGTGAAGGCTTCGTCGCGCAGCGCCGGGCAGCCGATGCTGGCGCAGTTGACGGCGGCGTGTATGCGCGGCTCGTTGTAGCGCGGGCGCAGTTGCTCGTGTTCGATCCAGTCCAGGTGGCGCTGTTCGCCCAGCAAGGTGAAGAACTTCTTTTTCCAGGCCGACTGCACAAACGAGCCCAGCTCTTTGATGGATTTGAGGTCGGGGTATTTCGTGAGGATGAGTTCGACCGTGAACGCGTTGTAGGCGTTGATCAGAAAAGCCATTTGCTGCGGTCGGCTCCAGCCGTCGAACGTTGCTTTGGGCACGGCGCTCATGGTATCCAGCACGGCTTTGAGCGCGGCGCGGTCGGCGGCGAAGCCCTTGTAATTAGCGCGCGACTGTTTGCCGTCGGGCAGCCAGCGCACGTGTTTTTTCAGCAGCGCGTTCCAGGCGGCGTGGCTGTGGTCGAAGGCGGTCTGGGCGTGGCCAGTCAGCGGTGTGATGGCCGTGGCAGCGAGCAGGGCGATGAAATGGCGGCGGGTGTTCATGGGGTGTGGTCTCCTTTTTGCCGGGACGGTTTCAACCGCGTTTCCAGTCGTGGAACTTCTTCACCCAGGCCAGCAGCTTTTCGGGCTGGTGGGCGCGCTTCCAGTCTCCAGCGGCGTACTTGTTGGCCTCGGCCAGCGTGGGGTAGGTGTGGATGGTGCCCAGGATCTTGTT
>JAUXXN010000311.1 GCA_030684755.1 Hydrogenophaga sp. | reverse complement strand
ATCATCGACCTGTTCGGACTCGCGTGTAAATGCTTTGCTCATGCAACAAGGGTAACGGATGGGCTCGTAAAAATGGCGCCTGAACCTTTCGGTCCAGACGCCATGTGCAGCCCCCGCAATCAGGCAGCGATGCCGGGGTTGCCTTTCATACCAATGATAGTGGGGGTGTTGATTTTCACGCCTTTGATGACTTTTTTCTCGCGCAAGTAGCCCGATACCAAGTCCCAGATGGGCTCGCCCTGCACGTTTTCTTGCACCGAGGCCCAACCAGCCACTTTGTACTTTTTGTCGGCGTCAATCGGTTTACCTTTTAGCACCATGTTGTTGATGCGCTGACCGGCCGCTGCATTGGGGGTGCAGCTGTATTGCAAGCCACCCACACGCACCATGTCGCCGCCCTGCTGGAAGTAGGGATCGGGATTGAACAGGTTGTCGGCCACGTCTTCCAGAATTTCCTTGATCTGCGTGCCAGTGAATTCGTTCAGCGTGGTGGCCGGGTAGGTCAGCGCCATCTGGTCCATCATGCGCTCGTAGGTGATCACATCACCCGGCAGCAGCGAGGTACCCCAGCGCACGCCGGGAGAGAACGACATGTCGGCGCCCTTCACATCCATCAGCGCATCACAAATCACCTGGTCCCACGAACCATTGAAGTTGCCCCGGCGGTACAACAGGTCTTCGGTCACAGCCAGCTTTTCTTCCAGCTTGGCTTTGTAAGGCGCTCGCACTTTGTCGATGAGTGCCTGCATTTCTTTGTCAGCGGGCAAGAGGTTAGAGAACACGGGAAGCAGCTTGTAGCGGAAGTCTTGCACCTTGCCACCACGCACGTCAAAGTCCAACACACCCAAGAACTTGCTGTTCGAGCCCGCGTTGGTCACCAGCGTTTGACCGCCGCTGTTTTTGACAATCATCGGCGCGGGCATGCCATCATGGGTATGGCCGCCCAGCACGGCGTCGATGCCGCGCACACGCGAAGCCATCTTGATGTCCACATCCATGCCGTTGTGCGACAGCACCACCACGACTTGCGCACCCTTGCTGCGCGCCTCGTCCACCATCTTTTGCATGTGCTCGTCTTGGATGCCAAACGACCAGTCGGGCACCATGTGGCGCGGGTTGGCGATGGGGGTGTAGGGGAAAGCCTGACCAATCACCGCCAGCTTGACTCCGTTCATTTCGCGCATCGAATACGGGGCGAACACCTGGTCACCAAAGTCGGCCGTCTGCACGTTTTGTGCCAAAAAGTCGATGTGGCCTTTGAAGTCTTTCTCCACCACTTCTTGCACCCGTTTGGCACCAAAGGTGAATTCCCAGTGCGGCGTCATCATGTTCACGCCCAGCAGTTTGCAGGCGTCCACCATGTCTTGGCCATTGGTCCACAGCGACGTGGCGCTACCCTGCCAGGTGTCTCCGCCGTCGAGCAGCAAGGCGTGGGGTCGGCTGGCCTTGAGCTGCTTGACCAGCGTGGCCAGGTGGGCAAAGCCCCCCACCTTGCCGTAGGTCTTGGCGGCCTGCGAGAAGTTCAGGTAAGAGAACGCGTGAGCCTCGACCGTGTTGGGTTTGAAGCCGTAATGCTTGAGCAGGTTTTCCCCCACGATGTGCGGCGGGCGCCCAAGCGCCTCTGCCACGCCCAAGTTCACATTGGGTTCGCGGAAATAAATAGGCTGCAACTGAGCGTGACAGTCGGTGAAGTGCAAAAAGCTCACGTTACCGAACTTGGGCACATCGTACAGACGCTCGCCCGCGCCCGGAGCAGCAGCCAGCACATCTTTGTGGCCAATGGCCAGGCCGGTTGCGCTGGCCACGGCAAGCACCTGCATGAATTCACGGCGACTGAAACTCATAAACATTCCTTAACAATTGATTACTGATATTTGCGCCAAATTTTTTTGCCAATGCCTTGCTCCCGGTTTGACGCCGGGAGCAAGGAAGTCTGCAGGTCAGGCTTCCTGCAGGCGTGGCTTAGTCACTTATTGACGGGAGAGGCTGGGTCCAACAACAAGGCCATCACGTGCTGGATCTGTTTTTCGGACAGGATGCCCATGTGACCGGCGCGCGGCATTTGCGAACAAGCGTTGTAGGCCCGGGCGTTCCACAACTTGCCCCAGGTGTACTCGACGATGGCCTTGGAAGCAGCGGCGTTGGGGTCGGTCACACCACGCAGCTTGCCGTAGTTGTACAAGCTGGGGCCTAGATTGCCGAAGGAAATCTCTTCCTTGCCAATCATGTGGCAGTTGTAGCAGTTGCCCCCGTTGGCCGAACCTGCAGCATCGCTCCAAGTCAAACCACGACCGCTTTGTGCAATTCTTTCGCCCTCTTTCCAGTCGCCCAGAAACTTGCCATCGCTGGGCCACTTGACGGTCTTGAGGTTGGCTTCTTCAATGGCCTTGGCCACTTTTTCGTCCAACGGCTTGCCCGCCACATCGGCAGCACTGCACTCGCGGTTGGCGTCGTCTTGTTGCAAACGATCCAGCTTGGCAATGCCACGGTCTTGGAACGATGCTTTCACCACATCGGCCGTCATCTTGTCGTAGTCGGCCCCTGATGGTGAAGAAGTGCAACCGGCCAGCACCAGTGCAGCCAGCGGGAGAATAGCGAATTTCATGGTTTTTTTCATGTCGGAGTCTCCTGTTCAACGCTTGATGGCCGGCACGATGGATTCGGCGGTCTTGGAGTTGACGCCCATGTAAACACCCAAAGCAATGGTGGCATCGCTGCCAAACTTGGGTTCGGGGAAACGTTGCTGGCGGTAGCAATCGTTCAAGCGCAACTGCATGCCCCACATTTGGGCGTTGGACACCCGGTATGCAGGCCAAGCCGCGACACCCACACCGTCGCCAGGGTTTTTGGTCAGGTTGGGCAGGTCTTGCAAACGGATGCGACCGCCGTCGATGCTGTGACACGATGAGCAAGCAAAGTCATGCGGACCGCCGCGAGCGAAGAACAGGCGCTTGCCCACTTCATACATATTTTTTTCTTGCTCGTGGGCCTGGGGCAGGTTAAACCGCATGCCCTTGGACGCCGTGGCCACATAGGTGGCGAGAGCCGTGACGTTGGCCATTTCGCCACGACCAAACGGTGTTTTGGCGATATCGGCGGCGTTGAAACCCTGCAAGGTTTCCATGCAAGTGATCAAACGGGTTTCCAAGTCTTGAACGCGGCCCGTGTCTTTGAAATACCGGGGCAGCTCCACAAAAACTCCTGCGATCACGCCAGGGCCCTTGCCCAAGTCGCATTGCTCCAGAGAGACATTCTTCGGGCCACGCTTTTGTTTCCAGAGCTCTTCGCCCTTCATTTCAAACAATTCGGCGGGATTGCCGTCAGCGAGCATCTCGCGGTATTTGGCGATGCCTTCAGCAGCAGTGCCCTGCGCGTATGCAGCGCTCGTCCCTACGGACATCACGGCAGTCAGCACAAGCAGGCGTTTGGCCACGGATTTTTTCATCTGGAGTCTCCTTCTTTTTGCGGTGGAAAATCAAAAACGGCCAGACTTCACAGGCTGGCCGTTTGCACCATGCACCTATCAGGCGATGGCGGCTTCGTCGGTGCGGGTGGCACCTTTGTTGTCGGTCCACTTCACCGTGACTTTGTCACCTTTGGCTGCACCCTTGAACTTGAAGGACAGGAAGGGGTTTTGCGACACAGCGCCGCTGAACATGGCCTTGAGTACAGACTTGCCGTTGTGTGTGGCTTCCACATCGCGGATGTAGTGGGCTGCAATGGTGGCGCCGGCCGCGTCTTTGCGGGTTCCGGTTTCCATGGGGTGGGACATGAGAACGCGAACGGTGGTTTCGTCGCCAGCAAGGGCGGCACGGATGCGCATCGGATCTGACATGATGGACTCCTAAAATTTAAAAAAATGGTTTATGCGGGTGAGCCGGTATTGGGGGGCATCAGCCGCCGCAACCACCCAGCGTCACTTTGGTTTCTTTGGTGGCCGAGAACAGCTTGCCATCGGCCTTGACCACAGCCACCACGTTGGTGCTCTGACCCATTTTCAGGCGGGTTTGCACGTCGGCGTTGGTACCGGCCGGGATCATGAAACCAGCAGCCAAAGGCGTTGGGTTCTTTTCAACAATCAGGTACATCTCGGTGGTGTTGGGCAGCTTGCTGGTGGCACCCACGGGCACCACGGCACCGTTTTCAGCGATGTCGGGAGACACCACGGAAACCTGGTCGCTGTTAGCAGGGGTGCCACCAATTGCCTTGAGAGCGTCTTCCAAGGTTTTCACCTGAAAGCTGGCGTGGTCCACAGCGGCCTGGGCCTGGCTCTGGGTGATGATGCCCAGAGACACCAGCGTGGCGAACGCCCCAGTGGACTTGAGGGCGACACGGCGTGAGTTGTTCATGTTGAGCTCCTGGAAAAAGAAAAGGGGTTGAATATTTACTTGTCGGGGGCACCGGCAAGAATCCAGGCGGCAAGCAGTTTCAGCTCGTCGTCTTTCAGATTGGGCTGCGCGGGCATAGGCACGGGGCCGTACATACCGGAGCCGCCGGACTTGATGCGGGCAGACACTTTGGCCACCGCATCGGCTTCACCTTTGTGCTTGGCGGCCACGTCTTTGTAAGACGGGCCAACCAGCTTGCGGTCCACCGCATGGCAGGCCATGCAGGCACTCTTAGAGGCCAGCGCCTTGGCTGCAGCAGCATCCATGGCGTAAGCACCTGAGGCAGCGAGCAGAGTTGCAGCTGCAAGAGCCAGTTGTTTCATCGTCATTTTCATAGCTTAAGGTCTCCTAGGATAGAAGGGGGTTGGGGTTTACGAGTAAATGCTGATATTTTGAAGCACCAGCAGATGGAGAGATCCAGATCGGCTGGGCTTGGCCCCGGATTATTTGGCGCCTGCAGCAATCCACTGCGCGATGGCTTTGGCCTCGGCGTCTTTCAACTGAGGCTGGGCTGGCATCGGGACAGCACCATACACGCCCGAGCCACCGTTCTTGATCCTGTCGATCAAATAAGCCTCGGCATCAGCCCGCCCTTTGATTTTTGCAGCGATCTCATTGAAGCCTGGACCCACCACCTTGTTTTTCATACCGTGGCAAGCGGTGCAACTGTTGGCGTTGAGCAAGGCTTTGGGATCGCTCACATTGGCACTGGCTGCAGCCACCACCACAGTGGCCGGCAGCGCTGAAGAACCAACCGGCCCTTTGGGCGCGGGCTTGGTGGTGTCAGCACCGCGCACGGGGCCGATGATGCGGTTTTGCTCGGCAATGTTGCCGTGCGCGTCGCGGGCGAAGTCCGGCAGGAAGGAATGCACGGTGGGGTCCACCGCGCAGTTCTTCATGCAGGCCACGTTTTTCACATCGCCCTTGCCATTGACCTTCCACAGCGGCTCATAGAACACCATGCCGTTGCGGTTGGGCATGCGCTGCTGCACCTCGGCGATGTTTTTGTCGGTCAGGGTGAAATCGGCCGGCAC
>JAUXXN010000309.1 GCA_030684755.1 Hydrogenophaga sp. | reverse complement strand
AGCACGCTGGCGTCGGCCAGGGTGGTGCGCTTGTTGTACTGGCAGGTCACGCACCAGGCGGCGGTGAAGTCCACAAACACCGGGCGGCCCTCGGCAAGCAAAGAGGCCTGGAGCTCGGGGTTCCAGGCTTGCCAGCCCACGCCGTCCACGGCGGTGGCCACGCTGGCGCCTGGTGTGGCGTCGGCCATGCGCGTGACGTTGGGCCCAATGGCCCAGCCCAGCCACAGCAGGCCGGCCAGCGAGATGCCCGCCAGCGCGGTGCGGGTGTTGCCGCGCAGGCCCAGCGCCCACACCAGCAGCGCCAGCACCACCAGCAGCATGAGCAAAGCGGCGGCGCCGTCGATGCCGCTTTGCTGGCCCAGCACCCACAGCAGCCACACCACGGTGGCAAACATGGGAAAGGCCATGCCACGGCGGAACGTGTCCATCCAGGCGCCGGGGCGCGGCAGGGCGCGCGCAACCGCCGGCCACCAGCTGGCGGCCAGGTAGGGCAACGCCATGCCCAGCCCCAGCATGCCAAACACGGCCAGCGCCTGCACTGGGGGCAGGCCAATGGCCAGACCCAGCGAGGCGCCCATGAACGGTGCGGTGCAGGGCGAGGCAATGGCCGTGGCGAGGACGCCGGTCAGAAACGCATCGGCGGTGGGGTTTTTGGCCTGAAAGCTGGCCACGCCGCTGGGCAACACGCTGCCGAACTCAAAGAGGCCGGCCAGGTTGAGCCCGATCAGCGTGAACAGCGCGGCGAGTGCGGCCACCACGCCGGGGCTTTGCAGCTGGAAACCCCAGCCCAGTTGCTCGCCCGCAGCGCGCAGGCCCAGCAGCAGGCCGCCCAGCGCCAGGAACGACAACACCACACCAGCGGTGTAGGCCAGGCCGTTGGCACGGTGGGCGGCGCGGTCGTCGGCGTGTTTGGCAAACGCCAGCACCTTGATGGCCAGCACGGGGAACACGCAGGGCATGAGGTTGAGGATCATGCCGCCGATGAGCGCACCCAGCAGCGCGGCCCAAAGCGTGATGGACGGACCGCTGGTTGAAGCAGGCGCACTGGCGGCGCGGGCGGTGTTGGCCTCGAGTGCGGCGCGCAGGGCGTCGGGCACGGCTGCGGGCAGTGGCGCGGCGGCGGGCCAGGTGCCTTGCACCGGCACGTCCAGCTGCACGCCGGGGCTGCCTGCGCCCGAGCCCGGTGGGTTGGCCAGCGCCACCACCAGCGGCACCTGGGCCGGGCTGTCGGCGCGGTGTGGCGAGAGTGGCACCCGGGCGGTCCAGCGCTCGCCGTTCCAGGCCTGGGTCCAGGCTGAGCCGGGTTCAATAAGGCCGCTGGTTTCGGGGAAAAACTCCAGTGTCTGGCCGCGCCAGGCGGCGGGCAGATTGGCCAGCGACACATTGAGCCAGCCGGTTTCTGGCGTGAGGGTGCTGCCTTCTGCGCTCTGGGTTGTGGGCGCGGCGGCAAACGCGGCCTCAAAGGCCATGCCGTGCAGCGCGGTGGAGCCCTGCACGGGAATGCGCAGCGTGAAGTTGCCTTCTTCGGGAATGCACTCCTTGCGGCACGCCAGCCAGGCGGCGTAGAGCTTCACGTCCACGTGGGTGCCGCTAAAGCTGGGGTCGATGGTGAGCGGCACGGGCAACAGCACGGTGCCATCAAAGCCGTAGTTGGCCAGGGTGCCAAGCGGGAACTTGCGAGGTGTGGGCCAGGCAATGTCGCCCGCGCTCACCCCCGCGGGCAGGGTCCACTGCAGTTCGGTGGGCAGGCCCGAGTCGCCCGAGTTTTTCCAGTAAGTGTGCCAATCCGGCTGGTGTGAAAGCTGCAAACCGACCCACACCGTTTGTCCCGGTGCAGCGCCTTGCGGGGCGTGCGCCAGCAACTCGGCGCGCACCTGTTCGGTTTGCACCACCGACGTGCCCGCAGTAGCCGACAACAAACCCTGGGACCGTGCGGTTTGTGGCACCAGCAGCGCGATCAGCAGTGCCAGCAGCATGGCTGAAAGCCAGCTTGGAGGCGCAACGCCAGACCGCTGTTGGGGCGTGTTTTGAGCAGCGGTGTTGAACAACGTGGGGAACATCTCGGGCGGTTGGTAAAGGGTGGGCGGGTCCGACTCAGCGGTGCCCACGGAACACATAGGAGCGGCGTGGGCGCGGCAAGTTCCAGCGTGGGTGGCATGCGATGCGCTGTGGGCCGGTGCCGAGCTCTGAATATAAGACAACGCTTGCATGTCTGTTGATTCCGCCATCAGGAGACCACAGCCTGGGTAGCCCCGTGCACCAGTTGCTGGGGCATGAGGGTGTTGCGTGTCGCGCAGCAGCCGCTCAAGCCCGGCAGGGGCCAGCCGCGTAAGATGCCCGCCATGAACGCCCCCACCCGATATTGGTCCGATCTCACCACCGCCGACTTTTCAGCGCTGGACACCCGCCGCACCATCGCTGTGCTGCCGGTGGCGGCCACCGAGCAGCACGGGCCGCACCTGCCGTTGTCGGTGGATACCGACTTGGTGAATGGCGTCATTGCGGCCGCGCTGCCGCACCTTGCACCCGATGTGTCAGCGCTGTTTTTGCCCACGCAGGCGGTGGGCTTCAGCCCAGAACACGCCCGCTTTGCCGGCACGCTCACGCTCAAGGTGGAGACGGTGGTGCGGCTGTGGACCGAGTTAGGCGAGTGCGTAGCCGCCAGCGGTGTGAACAAGCTGGTGCTGTTCAATGCACACGGTGGCCAGGTGGGCGCCATGGACCTGGTTGCTCGCGACCTGCGGGCACGGCTGGGCATGCTGGTGTACAGCGTGAGCTGGTTCAACCTGCCGCTGCACGGTGCCGATGGGCAAGACGTGAACGCCCTGTTCAGCGCCGAAGAACACCGCTTTGGCATCCACGCCGGCGACGTGGAAACCTCGATGATGCTGGCTTTGGCGCCGCATCGCGTGCGCATGGCGCAAGCCGAATATTTCCGCTCCACCTCGCAAGACCGGGCCGAGCGCTTTCCCATTCTGGGCAACGGCAAAAGTGCCAAGCTGGGCTGGCAGATGCAGGACTACAACGCCAACGGCGCTGTGGGCAACGCGGCAGCGGCCACAGCAGAAAAAGGCAGCGCGGTGCTGGACGCCGCAGGCCGTGCGCTGGCGCAGTTGCTGAGCGAGATCGACCAGTTGCCCGCCAGCACCCTGAGCGATCGCACCGCTTTCGGCGCACCGCCCTGAGCCACCAGCGGTTCAGGCGTAGGTCACCCAGTCCACAAAACCCGGTGCATCCAGGTGCGGCAGGGTGTTGTAGGTCAGCAGCGTGTGGCGCTTGGGGTTGAATTGAAATTCGGTCACCGCGCTGTTTCGGATGCGCATGTTCAGCTCAATCGTGCCTTCCGGGCTCAGCCCCAGCACATGGCCCACGGCGGTGGCAATCGGCCCGCCGCTGGACACGAGCAGCACCTTCTGGCCGAGGTGCTGCGTGCGCACATGGTCCAGCGCGCTGGTGATGCCTTGCACGAAATCGTTGTAGCTGGGCATGCCTTGCGGGCTCACGGTGCCCGCCATCCACTGCGTGAGGCCATCGCGCAGCAACCGGAAGTGGTGGCGGTACAGTTCAGGCGTGTCGGGCTTTTGCAGCGGGTGCGGGTGCACCGTGTGGATCACGGCGTGGCTGTCGTATTCGTTCAGGCCGGGCCACATCAGGGGTTCGTTGTCCAGCCCGGCGCCTTCGGCGATACCGGCCCAGGTCTGGGCGTGGCGGCGCAAGGTGCCGGTGATCACGGCGTCAAACCGCAGGCCACGCTCGGCCCAATAGCGGCCCAGTTGCAGGCTTTGGCGCTGGCCGAGCGGGCTGAGTTGGTCGTAGTCGTCGGCACCAAACGAGGCCTGGCCGTGGCGCACAAGGTAGAGGGTTCCCATGGGCGGCATTCTGTATGCGGGCTGCGTCTGTGCTTTGTCGCCGCAGCGACTGCTGACCAACCGCACAGTCGCACCGGTGTTGGCGATTGAGCGGAGCGGGTGCTTTGGGGCGCTCCCTCGGCGGATTCTTCACGGGTTGCTCAGTCGGATTCACCAAGGCATCCAGTCACAATGGAAGCAAAATACGTTTGACTGATGGACATACCCGGAGACCCGCACCATGGACGACACCCCAGCGCTGCGACATATTCTGTACTTGGATGACGACGAAGCCTTGGTGTTCTTGGTCCGCCGCTTGTTGCAGCGCCGTGGTTATCAAGTGACGGCCTTCACCGACCAGGAGCATGCTATTGCAGCAGTGCGCGCCAATCCCCAGGGTTTCGACCTGTTGCTCACCGACCACAACATGCCCGGTGTGTCGGGTCTGGAGGTGGCCCGAGCCGTTCTGGCGCTGAACCCGGCGCTGCCGGTGGCCCTGACCTCTGGTTATGTCAGCGACGAGCTGCAAGCTTTGGCGCTGAACGCCGGGGTGCGCGAAGTGGTTTACAAAG
Organism: Hydrogenophaga sp.; assembly: GCA_030684755.1. GTDB lineage: Bacteria > Pseudomonadota > Gammaproteobacteria > Burkholderiales > Burkholderiaceae_C > Hydrogenophaga. The sequence continues at coordinate 2,533 of JAUXXN010000309.1, read as the reverse complement.
CCGACGCAGTAGATGCGTTTTGCGATGCGGTGGCCAGGCTGGTGCGTTCGTCGCAGCGCGTTGGAACCTGAAAACGGTGCTTCAACATGGTGCGCGGGTCAGCACCTGTGCGAAGACAGTGCTGTCCACATTGCCGCCGCACAGTGTGGTGCCCACCACCCGCCCTTTGATCTGATCGCGCTCTTGCCAAGCGGCTGCAAAGCTCGCAGCTCCAGCGCCTTCGGCCACGTTGTGGGTGTCGGCAAAGAGCCAGCGCATGGCTTGAGCCACTTCTTCATCGCTGACTTTCACCACATGGTCCAGATGCGGCTGCAACACGGCCAATGCGGCGGCATCGGCCACGCGGCAGGCCATGCCGTCGGCGAGTTCGGTGGTCACCGCTGACTCGATCACGCGGCCCGCCGCGATCGAATCGGCGTAGGTGGTGGCGTGGGCGCTGACCACACCGACAATGCGCGCCTTGTGTCCCAGCGCCAGCTTGGCGGCAATGGCCGAACAGGCGCCCGAGCCCTGGCCGATGGGCACATAGACCACGTCGAGCTGCGGCACGGCCCGGAAAAACTCCCACCAGTAGGTGCTCACGCCGCGCAGCAGGTCTTTGTGGTAGCTGGGCACCATGTGCGCACCGCGCTCGGCGGCCAGGTGCATGGCGTGTTCGCGGGCGGCCTGGAAGTCCTCACCGTGTTCGATCAGCTGCACGCCCAGTGCGCGCATGGCGTCGTTTTTCTCGGTTGAATTGCCCTGTGGAACCACGATGCTGCAGGACACGCCGTGCGCTCGCGCCGCCCAGCCCATGCTCTGGCCGTGGTTGCCCCGGGTGGCGCTGATCACCTCGCGGGGCATCTCGCCGCGTTGATGAAGCTGGTCGAAATAGGTCAGACCTCCACGGATTTTGAAAGCGCCCACCGGCGTGTGGTTTTCGTGTTTGACCCAACAGTCGGTGTCCAAGCGCTGGCTGAGCGTTCCCCAGCGGTATTGGGGTGTGGCCTGGAAAGACCGGTAGACCACCTCGGCAGCGGCTTCGATGTCTTGCAGGTTGGGCAGTTGAAGGGGCATGGGAATTTCCTGAATTTCAGATGGCCGAACACAGGGTGATCAGGCCTTTGGGGGTGTCAAGTTGCAAGGTCAGTGCGGTCGGACCAGGTTCAACCGTCAGCCTGTCCAGGCCGATGGCCGTCAGTGCCTGTTGCAATGGGCTGGGCTCATGGTGGCTGAGGGTGAGGCTGCGCAGCGCGATGCCGCTGGGCGGCATGGCGTCTGTGGGGTGGGTATTGCCCCACTGGATCAGCGTGGGCAGCGCGCCACCGAGCAGGCGCTGGCCGTCGTCGCGCACGCTGATGCGCCATTGCAGCAGGCCTTGCGGTGTGGGGCGCGAGGCGGCCAGCACCGGGCCGCGTTCCAGGCCCAGGGCGCTCAGCGCTTGCGTGGCCGTGTCGATGTGGGGCACGCTGGCTACCAAGTGCACCAACTGCGGACCGTGCTGCGACAAGTGCATTTGCAGGGCTGGGTCGTCCAAGTCGAACCAGCGTTTGAGCCCGGGCGGGCGCGTGGGCGTGGCCTGCGGGTTGATGGCGATGATTTCCAGGTAAGCGCTCGGCGCCTGTTCGCTGTGCAGCCGCAGCAGCCGGTTGTGCGTGCCAAAAAGCGCGTGTTCACCGCCCGGCCCGGGCACCACACCGAGCGTGGCTGTGCACCAGGCCACGCCTTCGTCCAGTGTGCGCGCTGCGACCACCAGGTGGTCGAGTTGGGCACTGCGCGGTGGGCTCACAGGGCCACCAGCCCGTCGATGCAGGTGACCGACTGGCCGCCCACCCAAATGGCACCGCTGGCGTCGCGCTCAATGAACACCCGGCCTTGGCGTGCCAGCGCCGTGCCTTGCGCGGCCACGTAGCGCTCGGGTGCCAAGCCTGCGCCCATCAGCCATTGGGCCAGCGCGGCGTTCAGGCTGCCGGTGACCGGGTCTTCGCACAGGCCGTTGTTGCCCGGGAAAAAGGCGCGCACCTCGAACTGGGTGTCGTCGCCTTCACGGGCGCCAACCACACCCACCTGGCCACGTGGTCCCACCACGCCAATGTCCAGCCCGGCCAGCACCGCGCCATCGGGCCGCAGAGCCAGCACCTGCTCGGCGCTCTGGAGCATCACGCCGCGCCAGTTCGGCCCGTTGTCGCACCAGCTGTGGGTGGTGATGTCGCTGCGCGCCACGCCCAGGCCGCGTGCGATCAGCGCCACGTCGGCTTCGGGCAGTGGGCCATGCTTGATCAGCGGTGGCGCGCCAAATGCCAAGCGCTGCCCATCGCGGCGCAGCTTGATCAAGCCCACGCCGCATTCCTGCACCACATAGTCGCCTTGCGGTACGCCGCCCGCTTCCAGCCACGCATGGCAGGTGCCCAGCGTCGGGTGGCCAGCAAAGGGCAGTTCGCGGCCCGGGCAAAAAATGCGCACCCGGTAGTCGGCCCCGTTGGCCCGGCCTTCGGGTGTGGGCGGCAACACAAAGGTGCATTCCGACAGGTTGGTCCAGTCGGTGAAGTGCTGC
>JAUXXN010000308.1 GCA_030684755.1 Hydrogenophaga sp. | reverse complement strand
CAAAGGGTGGGGGCAAATTGCCACCCCCCTTGGCATTAAGACAGCGGGCGGTACGCAGCGGCTGAACTGCGCCAACACCGAAGGCCTGTTCCGCATCATCCAGTCCATCCCATCTCCCAAGGCCGAGCCATTCAAGCGCTGGCTGGCGCAGGTGGGTTACGAGAGGGTGAAGGAGATTGAAAACCCCGAACGGGCCAGCGCCCGCGCCCGCGATCTGTACCAAGCCAAGGGCTACCCGCAGGCGTGGATTGAAAAGCGGTTGCGCTCCATCGCGGTGCGCGGCGAGCTGACCGACGAGTGGAAGGCGCGCGGCGTGGCCGAAGGCAAGGAATACTCGATTCTGACCGCCGAGATTGCCCGCGCCACCTTTGGCATCACGCCCAGCGAACACAGCCAGCTCAAGCAACTGGATCAGGTCAAAACCGGCAACAACCTGCGCGACCACATGACCGACCTGGAGTTGATCTTCACCATGCTGGGCGAAGCGAGCACGACCGAAATTGCCCGCCGCAGCGATGCCCTGGGCTTTGAAGAAAACCGCACGTCGGCCCAAGAAGGCGGCACCATTGCGGGCAACGCCCGCCAAGCGCTGGAAGCCAAAACGGGCAAGAAGGTGGTGAGCCCAAGCAACTACCTGGCCGCAGCACCTGCGCCGGGTTTGCTGGATGCGGCCGAAACGGCAACGCCGAGCAAGCCCAAAACCCGGGCGAAGGCAAAGGTGCCCAAGGGCGATGCGACATGACGCTTGCAGCTGGGCAGCACCTTGATAACAAATACCTGCTGCTACACACCTTGGGTCAAGGTGGCTTTGGCCAAGTGTGGCTGGCACAAGACACGGTACTGGGTGATCACCACGTTGCCATCAAATTCTTGACCACAACCAAACAGCACCTTGACCCCTCTTTTTTGGTGGAGATGCGCACACTGGCCGGGCTAAACATGCCCGGCATCGTCACCTTTCATCACCATTTCACCCATAAGGGACAGTTGGCGCTGGTCATGGAGCATTGCCCTGGCGGCAGTCTGGCTCAAAAGCTGCGCAAAAAGCAACCAATGGATGCGGCGGAATGGGTCAACCAGGCGGTGCGGTGGCTGCTACAGCTCTGCGACACGCTGGCCGCAGTGCACGCGCGGGGCTGGGTGCACCACGACATCAAACCAGCCAACATTTTGCTGCGCGATGGCATGGCAGTAATAGCCGACTTTGGCATCGTGAACACCACAGGTGGCACCGTAACCTACAGCTCGCCCAGCAAAGGCATGGGGCTGGCGCAAAGAGACGATCCTCGGGAAGACATCTACGCTTTGGGGGTGACGCTGCTGGAGTTGTTGAACCATAGTCACCCCTGGCATGGGCTTGAGGGCAATGCATTGGAAGCAGCCAAGCGCCAACGCACACTGCCTGCCGACTTGGACGCACGCACTTGGTTGCTTGAGATTGCGCTCAGAGCTGCTCACCCAGAAGGCGCTCTTCGGTTTCAAACGGCAGCCGATATGGGGAGCGCGCTGCGCGCCCGCAGTGTGCCGGTGCGCGTGGGCCAAGGCCATGAAACCGTGAACCCGCTCAGCCCGCTTTTTCTGGTGTACATGCAAGCCAACGGCGCGTTGCGCTACAACTTCACCGCGCCCAAACAGGTGTTGGAAATCTTCCGCGCCCTGTGCCAAGGCCAGACCCAGCCCCACGAAGCGCTGTGCAAGCTGTTCGACCAGCAAACGAAACACGGGCAAACTGCTGGATGCAACCAAGGCCATCAAGAGCCAAGGCGACTTTGACCTGATCACTTGGCTGGTGATAAAGTAGGTACGTTTTCATACACACATCCCAAGGAGCGCACCATGCTGCCGATCGCCAAAGTATTTACCAACGGCCACAGCCAAGCAATTCGCTTGCCCAAGGCGTTTCGTGTGGACGTGAATGAAATGTGGATTAGCAAGAACGAGGTCACGGGTGAAATCACCCTCAAGCCCAAAGACAGCGAAACCCAACGCCGACGCAAGCTTGACGCGCTGTTCAAGATGATTTCGGACAACCCTTTTCCTGAAGATTTTTCGTTTCGCGATGAATCCGCTCCGGTCGAATACCCGCGCAATCCGTTTGAGGATTGGACGCAAGAAACGCCTGCCCCCGCAACGCGCCCCAAGTCAGCCACATGATTACCCACCTGCTGGACACCAATATCATCAGTTACGCACTGAGGCCACAAAACCAGCGCTTGGCACATCGCCTGCACGCTGCCATGGTCGACGAATATGTCGGTATATCCGTGATCACACGCGCCGAAATTCGCGCTGGGCAATGCCGCATGGAAGCGCAGGACAAGCGGCGTGTGGCTATTGACCAGATGCTAGATGCCCTGCCGACGCTGGTTTGGACAGCCCATGCCGCCGATCTCTACGGCGAGGCGCATACCCTGCTGATGAACAAAGGGCAACCCATAGGCAGCTTGGATGTACAGATTGCCGTCCATGCGATGGCTGAAAACCTGGTATTGGTGACCCACAACACCCGCCACTTTGAACGGATACCCGGTTTGAAACTTGAAGATTGGATGGTTTGAACGTGATCCATGGGCTTCAAAACCTGTTCGCCGGGCACGGTGGCTGGCTGCTGGACACCCAGAGCGCCGTGAAAACCAACAACGATTTCCATTTGATCACCTGGCTGGTGATTCAGCCAACGCAAAGCCCACAGCATGACCAACCCTAAACTTCGTGCGGGCCTGCAAGCCGCATTGCAGCAGCTTGCTCATGGCGACTTACGGCGCAACGCCTTCGCCGTGCTGGCCGCGCTCGGCTATTCGCACCATGCGCCGCCTGGCAGCCAATGCGGGCTTGCCCTTGCCCGAGTTCGCCCCTGCACCGGCAAAAGAACGGGTTCAAGACCACGCTGTTTTTGCACCACCTGCTGACTTATGCGCACGAAACTGGCGCCGTGGACAACACGGCGTATCGGGATTTTTCGGGCCTGGACACGCTACAAGCCAGCAACGTTTTGCGCCGTTTGCGCGACCGGGGCATCTTGGAAAAAGCAAGGGGCCGGAAACCGGACGCACTACACACTGAACCCTCCAGTGAGCGGCCAGACGCGCACCCGGAACAGGGCAAACTGCCTCTGGAAGATGGTAAGCAGACAGCCGAAGGTGGTAAGCAGGCCCTTGAAGGTGGTAAGCGCAACTTGCCACCTTTGCCCACCTCGCTGGCCAGTCGCCTCCCCAACCCTGTGAAGTCAGAAGACCCTCACCCCTACCCTCTCCCGCAAGCGGGAGAGTGAGTGAAGACAAAACCGGGCCGAATCCATAGGTGTTGCGTGAGGGCATCCACGCCCCCACTCACCCCCGCGCCAACACCGGCCCCAGCACGCGCCCGGTGTGCGTGTCCAGCCGCACCACCTCTTCGGGCGGTGCCTCCGCCACCACGCGGCCGCCGCCGCCGCCGCCTTCCGGCCCCAGGTCGATGATCCAGTCGGCTTCGGCCATCACGTCCAGGTCGTGCTCGATCACCACCACACTGTGCCCACCATCCACCAAGCGGTGCAGCACGCGGATGAGTTTTTCCACGTCGGCCATGTGCAGGCCCACGGTGGGCTCGTCCAGCACGTAGAGGGTGTGCGGGGCTTTTTGGCCGCGCCTTCCGACCTCGTCCCTGACCTTGCTGTGTTCGGTCACCAGTTTGATGCGCTGCGCTTCGCCGCCGCTGAGGGTGGGACTGGGTTGGCCCAGGGTGAGGTAGCCCAGGCCCACGTCTTTCAGCAGTTGCAGCGGGTGGCTGATGGCGGGCATGGCGGCGAAAAATTCGACCGCTTCGTCCACCTCCATTTGCAGCACGTCGCCAATGCTCTTGCCCTTCCAGGTGACGGCCAGGGTTTCGGGGTTGAAGCGGGCGCCTTTGCACACCTCGCAAGGCACTTTCACGTCGGGCAAAAAGCTCATCTCGATGGTGCGCATGCCTTGGCCTTCGCAGCCTGGGCAGCGGCCTTCACCGGTGTTGAAGCTGAAGCGGCCCGGGCCGTAGCCGCGCGCTTTGGCTTCGAGCGTGTCGGCAAACAGCTTGCGCACGGTGTCCCAGAAACCGATGTAGGTGGCGGGGCAGCTGCGCGGGGTTTTGCCGATGGGGGTTTGGTCCACTTCGAGCACGCGGTCCACCACTTCGGCGCCGATGAGTTTGTCGCAGCCGCTCCAGTGGGGGCGCTCGCCCGCGTCCCATTGCTGGCGTCCGGCGAAGGTGCTGCGCTGCGACACGGCGGCTGCTGCGTTGGTGAGCAGCACGTCGCGGGCAAAGGTGGATTTGCCGGAGCCGCTGACGCCGGTGACGACCACCAGGCGTTGCAGGGGCACGGCGACGGTGAGGTTTTGCAGGTTGTGCAGGCGGGCGCCGCGAATTTCGAGCCAAGGGATGGCATCTATTTTTGAAGAGGTATCTGGTGGGCTGGCCCCCATCCCCGCCTTCCCCCAGGGGGGGAAGGAGCTATTCGGGGGCAGCACGCTCAGCGCTTGGGGGTTCACTCCCTCCCCCGCTGGGGGAGGGTTGGGG
>JAUXXN010000289.1 GCA_030684755.1 Hydrogenophaga sp. | reverse complement strand
GGGGTCTTGCTTGCTCAGCCGGGCCATGGCTTGGCGTTCGGCGGTGTTGATCACCTCCATGGACGAAGCCCCCACGGGGTTCACTGTGACCACGCCCAGACCCACGCAGGGCAAAAATGCTTGGTAGGTATCGGCTTCGTCCAGCACGGGCACCGGCTGTGGAGCCATCGACATCAAGCGCTCCACCGTTTCGTCGGCAGGCGCGTTGTGTTTGTCGGTGGGCAGCACCACCACGAAGCAGCGGGGGTGGTAAAGCCCCATCACACACCGAAAGCCCGCCACACGGCGAATGCGGGCAGCCATGGCCACCAAAATCTGGTGCTCAGCGCACGGGCCTGAAAACCCGGTCATTTCGTACAGGTTGTTCAGGTAAAGGCAAATCACCGTGCATTCGCCTTGGCGGCGGGCGGTGCGCCAAAACACATGGTCCACTTGAGACAGAAGCCCAGAGCCCGTGGCCAGGCCCGTGGCCGGATCTGCGTTCAGGTCTGGGCGTGAAGTTCGGGTGACTTGTCGGTTTTCCCGGTTGCGCAGCATCACCAGCACCGAGGCCATGAGAAGAAAAATGACCGTGAGCATGGCCGTGAACACCCAGGTGAGCAAACCAAAGCCCGGCACATTCAGACCCCGCAGGTAAATGCCGCACACCACGAGCGCCAGGCAGGCCATGGCCAAACCCATCCAGCGCGCCAGCGGGTCGCCCAGCTTGGCCGCATGCCACACGGCCAGCACCGCCAGCAGCACCGGCACCATGGTCACACCCGCTGTTATCCAAAGCAGCGATGTGAAATGGGCGGGGTCGATCTGGCTGGCCACTATGGCCATCAAGGTTGCCGCCAGCAACACCGCAGAGCCGCCCCATGCCGTGAATCGGTGCGCCAAGGCGCCTTCCCACATGCCGCCAAACCATTTGCCCAGAAAATACAGCGCAATGGCTCCCGCAAACGGTCCCAAGCTGGCTTTCAGCACCATCAGCAAGCGCTCGGGCAGATTCGGAAAAAGCACTTCGGGCAAACCGGTCAAGAGCAGGCAACTGGTCCCCGTGATCAACACAAAAACCACGTTGCGCACCGAACCCCGGGTGCGGGTGCTTAAGGTATCTACCAGCGTCAGCGCCAGCAGCGTCAACAAGCCGCCCAACATGGCCGACCAGACTGCGATTTCAGAAATAGGCATAGGCGGATTATCTATCGTGGTCTGTGGGTGACCCATTTTGGTGCTTAGGCGATGGCCTCCCACCCCCAAGCGGCGACCTTTCCGTTTCAGCCCAGCCTATGCACCCAGGCGCCACAGCGACGTGACCTCGGCCGAACGCGCGCTGTGCAATGGGTCGCTGGTGTTGCTGGCTTTGCTGTGGCGGGGTTTGGCGTCCAGGCGGCCCAACACCTTCAAACCGGCTTGCGCCATCCAGGCTAGCAGCTCGGCGCGGCTGCGCAGGCCCAGGTGCTCGGCCAGGTCGGACAAGATCAACCACCCTTCGCCCCCGGGCACCAGGTGCGCAGCCAGGCCGTTCAAGTAACCCCGCAGCATGCGGCTGCCTTCGTCGTACACCGCGTGCTCCACCGGGGAACTGGCCCGGGCCGGTAGCCACGGTGGGTTGCACACCACCAGCCCGGCTTGGCCGGGTGGAAACAGGTCGGTTTGCAGCAGGGTGACGCGGTCGCTGACGCCCAGTTGCGCCAAGTTGGCCTGTGCGCAGGCCAAGGCGCGCGGGTCCAGGTCGGTGGCGGTGATGGGCCCAACACCCCGGCGCGCCAGCACAGCCGACAACACGCCCGTGCCAGTGCCAATGTCAAACACCGGCAGCGCAGCACCTGCGGCCGCTTGCGGCAGCGGCGCTTGGGCCACCAGGTCGATGTATTCGCCCCGCACCGGCGAAAACACGCCGTAGTGCGGAAACACGCGGTTGTGGGG
>JAUXXN010000287.1 GCA_030684755.1 Hydrogenophaga sp. | reverse complement strand
GAGCGTTTGCGCCCATCCCGTTCAGCCGCGTGATGCCGGTAACTGGCCGCCGGGGCCGGGCACGAGTTGGGCGCGGCGCTCGGCGTCTAGGCCGGGGGTTGCGCGCATGTCGGTGTCCACCAGGCCCGCTTCAATATCGCGCAGAGCCTGGACCATCACCGGGTCCGGTGCTTCGGCTGTGGTTTTGATGGATGTGTCGTGCTCGTGCTGCTGTGCCTGGCCCGTGTTAGTTATCGGCGCCTTGGCGCTCCGTGGCGGCGTGGGCAGTTGGCGGCCCACGGGGCGCCGCGTTTTGGCGTTCAGTGGCATGTTGCTCCCCAGCCTGGGCGGCGGTGTGCTTGTACTTGCATAGGCTGTATTTCAGCGGGGTCGCTGATGGGGTGGTGATCCGGGTCGTCCGGGATTGGGGAGGGCAGCGGACCCGTGTCGGGCTCTGAGGGTGGTGAGCCTGGCCCGTAGGGTTCGAACGGCTGGGGCGAACCTTCGCCGGGGTGGTTCGGGATGGGAAAGGGTGTGTGGGTCATGGAGGGTGTCTCTGAGGGCATGGATGGCGGCGGTGACGGGGTTCACTTGGCCGTGCTGAGTGGTGCCGAGTGGTCGTTGTTTTGCCCGGGCTCAAGCAACCCGGTGGCGGCCTGCTTGGGTTCACGCGTGCCGTCTGTTTCGGTTTCAGACGTATTCGGACTGGCTGTGCTGCCGGGCGGAAAAACCGACTCTGCTGGCGGCAGCGACGGATCGTTGGGCGGACCCAGGGGTGGGCTGAGGCCGGTAAGTCCAGGCGTGTTAAGCATGGGTGTGGGCAGCGGAGGCGGTGTTCTGTCGCAGGCGCTCAGCAGCGCCCCAATCGCTATCAGGGTCATGGTTGTTTTCATGGGGTTCCTTGGAGGTGGTTTGGCTTGTTCAGCCGTTCAGCGCGCTAGGCGGACCGTAAGCCTGCACGCCGGGCGGGTCTGTGCGCTTTCGCACAGCCGCTCGGCGCGGCTGGAGCGAAATGGCGCGTTGGGCCACAGCGTCAGGCAGAGGGGCTCTCAAGTGTTGGCGATGCAGTTGGGCGCGCTGCTTTCGACCCGCCCAATCAAGAAGGGGTACATCCCTTGATGGGCACAACGTTCCTTTGGTCCATCAACAAGGCGCAAGGCGGGCGGCCGAACAGCGCAATACCCGCGCCTTCGTTCACCGTTTCGTTTCTGGTCTAACCCACCACCATGCCCCAGCCACCAGCAGCGCAAACACGGTGTAGGCCGCGATAAAAACCCACCAAGGCGCCTCCCAATACAGCAGGCGCGAGAGCCAGTGTTCGATGAAGCTTTCGGCATAGCTGCTCTGGCCGGCCAACAGGCGCAGCTGTTGTTCCCACACCGTCAGCGGGCACAACTGGCCAAGCCAAGTTTGGGCCGTGATGAAGAGCATCAGGCCCAGATGGGTGGCGCGCAGGCCCAGGTGGTGCACCCAGCGCCAGCCCAGCGCACCGCCGACGAGCACCAGCGGAAGCAACCCCACCACGAACAGCACAATGGCGGCGTGCAGGCTCAGCAAGGCATCGGCCAGCAGGGCCGCAGTGGCGGGGTTCATGGTGCTGATTCAGGGTGCCACCAAGCGCCGTGGCCGTAGGCTGCTTTGGCGGCTCCTTGGGCTCAGCGAACCGGTGCCGCAAAGGCGTTGGTGAAGGCCAGGGGACTCAACCCGGGCAGGCTGTGGCACGAGGGGGAGACATCCTGTGGGCCGGGTGGGCAGATGCCGTCCCGGTTGAGCGACCAAAAGTGCAGGCCGCCCAACTGGTTGTCGTGGACGTAGCGGGTGAGTCGTTGGGCGTCGCTCAGGGTGAACACGTTCTGTTTCAGGTCGTTCACACCAATCATGGGTGTGATTTCGATCTGTTGCAGTGGCACGCCGTACTCTTGGTTGAAATGGCGGACCACGGCGATGGCGGAGGCCGCCATGTCGCACCGGTCGCCGTCCACCACGCAGCTGTCGGGCGTGGCTTCGCCAAAGTTCATGACCATGAGGTTGATGAAATAATTTTGCAGGCCCACCAGCTGGATGTGTTTCATGACCATGGCGCCGACCTCGTTGAGGGTGGGCCGACCCGGTTCGGTGGCCGACGCTGCCGCCAGCGTGAAGCTCATGCGCAGGTGCGGGTGCCGTTGCGCCGCCGCGTGGATCTGTTGGACCAGCTGCTGGATGACCGCTTCGGACTGGTCTGCCTCGATGTCAAAGTCAAACCCCAGCAACTGCGGGCTTTCATAGCGTGCCATGAAGGCTTCCATGCCCTGTTCACTGCCGCAGGTGAATACGCCGTCGGCGCCACCGGTGGAAATCACGTAATCAATCTTCGTTCGCAGCAGTTTTTTGAGATGGGTGTCCACCATTTGTTGGGCGTTTAGGTAGTCCCAGCGTTCTTTGCCGCATTCGCCGGTGGCAAAGGCGAGGGTCAGCGCCTTGACGCCGTCCGGGAAGTCGTTGCCCGGCAGGCCCATGAGTGACCGGACACGCCCCAGCAGGCTGCTCATGAACGTGGGCGCTTCCATCTGGGGCGGCAAGTTGATGTACAGGTTGGGGCTGTAGACAAACGGTTTCATGGGGCGCGGGGGCTGAACCGCGCCGCGACCAAGCGTGGCGCAACTGGTGAGCCAAAACACCCAACTCAGGCCTATGGCCAGGGAGATGCCTGCCAGCCAGTGTTTATTTTTTACGAAGAAATGCCGCCGTGAGCGGGCGCCACGGCGCCATTCGTTGAGTTTTCTGGATAGGGTCACTGGGCGGGAATCAAGGGCTGGTTGACGAGATTTAATGGAGAGATCCAATGGCAATATTGGATGTTAGACGGCATTCTCATGGCCAAGCAGCATGACCTTGCCCCTGAATTCCGTATCCCATGGCCGAGATCATGAACTGGCTTGCTTGGGTTGAGCGGCGAGCCAGTTTTTCTCGAACTGCATCGGGCTGACGTAAGCCAGCGTCGAGTGCATCCGGGTGCTGTTGTACCAAGTTAGCCAAGCCATCACTTCGTCTTTGGCTTGGCGCCTGGTTGCGAAGCGTTGCCCATGCAGTCGCTCCACTTTCAGTGAGCCAAACAGCGTCTCGCTGCAAGCATTGTCCCAGCAGTTGCCACGTCGACTCATCGAACTGGTGATGTCGTACTCCTTGAGCAAATCCCTGAAGTCCTCGCTGGCGTATTGGCTGCCCCGGTCACTGTGGAAGATCAGCCCTGACTGCTTGCCTGGGTGACGCCTGAACCAGGCCATGCGCAGGGCATCCATCACGATCTCTCGCGTCATGTTCTCCCTCAACGACCAGCCCACCACCTGGCGACTGAACAGATCAATGACCACGGCCAGGAACAGCCAGCCTTCGTCTGTGGCGATGTAGGTGATGTCGCCCACCCAGACCTTGTCTGGCTCGGCCACCGTGAACTCGCGATTGAGCACGTTGGACGAGATCGGTAGGTCGTGGTTACTGTCCGTGGTCACCTTGAATCGCCGCTTACCTTTGGCCCGAATGCCGTGCAGTTTCATCAGCTTTTGAACACGCTCTTTGCCCACCCGGATGCCCCGACCAAGCAGCGTCTTCCAGATGCGTGGCCAACCATAGGCCCCATGTGTCTGGGCATGAATGGCCTTGATGTGCACCAGCAGCGCATCGTCACTGAGGTGGCGCCTTTGCACACCGCTGGCACGGCGCACAAAGTGCTCGTGATAACCGCTGATGCTGACCTTCAGAACCCGGCATTGCACCGAGATGGGCCACACACTTTGGTGGTTCAAGATGAAGGCGTACTTCACTTCGCTGCCTTTGCGAAGTACGCCGTCGCTTTTCCCAGGATGTCGCGCTCCATCGTCACCCTCGCCAGTTCGGCACGCAGCCGGCTGATCTCCATTTGCTCAGCACTCACAGGTTTGCTGTCAGCCCCAGTGAGCTTGCCTTGGCGCTGCGCCTTGACCCAGTTGAACAGCGTCTGCGACACCACCCCCAAGGTTTGTGCTGCGGCCGCAATACTTTGCCCACCTTCGACCAGCCGCACAGCCTCTCGCTTGAACTCCAACGTGTAGCGCGCCCTCGTTGAGCTTGTCTTTGCCTTCGTCATTTCCATTCTCCTTGCTTCGATTGAACCACTCAGCAAGGGATACGTTTTTCGAGGGCAAGGTCAGGGCTTCTTGTGCGCGCGCGAAATCACAATTTGCCCTGCTGCGACCAAGGCAATCAAGAAGGCGATGTTGTTGATGAGATTGGCAAGCATGCGACAAAGGGTCACTGGAACAGCGACTGAGCTTAACAGTCGGCCATGGCATGTCCAGCGCAGAACAGCCACGTTGGGGCCCTTGGAATCCTGCGTGACCTGAGGCGGTTCCCGCATGGCGCACGCTTGTCGCCCCGCTGAGCAAGTCCCATCGATCCCTTGTGCCGCGTTCCATGAAAAATGCCGCCAGCGTTTGCACGCTGGCGGCCACACATCGCGGAGCGGGTGTTCAGTTCACATTGAAATACTCAGACACCACTTTCCAGCGGTTGTCTTGCAGTTGCGACATGCGAATGGCGTTGCTGCCCAGGCGCTTGGTGGGG
>JAUXXN010000265.1 GCA_030684755.1 Hydrogenophaga sp. | reverse complement strand
GGGTACAGGCTGCGCTGGCTGTCGGGGTCAAAGGTGCGGATGCTGTCGATCTCGTCGTCAAACAAATCGACCCGGTAGGGCACCAGCGAGCCCATGGGGAACAGGTCGATCAGCCCGCCACGCACCGCGTATTCGCCCGGGCTCACCACTTGGGTGACGTGTTGGTAGCCAGCCAGCGTGAGCTGGCCTTTCAGTTTGGCTTCATCCAGCTTTTGCTTGACCTTGAACTGGAAGGTGTAGCCAGCCAGAAATGACGGCGGGGCCAGCCGGTACAGCGCGGTGGTGGCGGGCACCAACACCACGTCGGCGCCGGTGTCTTTGTCGTGTTGCTGAATGCGCCATAGCGTAGCCAGGCGTTCGGAAATCAGGTCTTGATGAGGAGAGAAGCTGTCGTAGGGCAGGGTTTCCCAGTCGGGAAACAGGGCGCAGCGCAGCTTGGGCGCGAAAAACGCCATTTCTTCCATCAAGCGCTGGGCGTCGGTGGCGTCGGCGGTGACGATGGCGGTGAGCCGTCCAGCGGCTTTGTCGCGGCTGGCAATCTTTGCCAGCAGCAGGGCGTCGGCTGAGCCGCATGGGCGTGGCAGGTTAAATCGCTTACCGGGGTTGAGTTTGGGCAGATCCATAAGGTGCTCGGTGGCGGTGCCAGACATGACAAATACCCCCGGCCGGCAACGGCGGGGGGTCAGACCATTGATTTTAGAATGCAAGCACAGCCATGCCTCACGCCACCGCCCAATCCCCTCAAACCCCCCAGCCCCGCTGCCATGCTTTGCTGCCCTGCGCAGGCACCGGGTCGCGCGCGGGCACCGCCACGCCCAAGCAATACCAGCCGCTAGACGGCCAGCCGCTTGTGTTGCACACGCTGGCTGCATTTGCCGCTGTGGAGCGCATCGCCAGCTGTTGGTTTGTGGGGGCTCCGGGTGATGATTATTTAATTCATGACGGGCGTCTTGCTGAGATGCGTGTGCATCTGGCCCCTTGCGGCGGCAATTCTCGGGCGCAGAGCGTGTTCAACGGCTTGCAGACGTTGCTGGCGCAAGGTGTTGCCCCTACCGACTGGGTGCTGGTTCACGATGCAGCGCGGTGCTTGGTCACGTCGGCGCAAGTCAACGCCTTGATGGACGCTTGTTGGCACGACCCCGTGGGTGGTCTTCTGGCGCTGCAATTGCCCGACACGCTCAAGGCGGAAACCCATGGCCGGGTTTCCGCTACGGTAGACCGGTCGGACAAATGGCTGGCCCAAACCCCACAAATGTTCCGTGTGGGCGCTCTTTATGCGGCGCTGAAAGCCACGCAAGCGCAAGATTTTGCTGGGGTAACCGATGAAGCCAGCGCCATGGAAATATCCGGACTTCGGCCTCGACTGGTGCGGGGCAGCGCCCAAAATTTCAAAGTCACCTACCCCGAAGACTTTGCCCTGGCTGAGGCCATTTTGAAAAGCCGCTCATGAATGCTTCTGTTTTTCCTTTTCGCATCGGTGAGGGCTGGGATGTGCACGCCCTGGTCCCCGGACGGCCGCTCATCATCGGTGGCGTTCACATACCGCACAGCCTGGGATTGCTTGGCCATTCCGATGCCGACGTGCTGCTGCACGCGGTAACAGACGCCTTGCTGGGCGCCGCCGGGCTGGGCGATATTGGTCGCCATTTTCCTGATACTGACGATCGCTTCAAGGGCTCAGATTCTTCAGTGTTGCTGGCAGAGGCGGCCCGCCGAGTGCGTGACGCCGGGTTTGAGATTGGCAATGTAGACACCACCGTGATCGCTCAAGCCCCCAAGCTGGCGCCGCACATCGGTGCTATGTGCGAGAGTCTGGCGTGTGCGCTGGGTGTGGCGCGGGGGCAGGTGAACGTGAAGGCCAAAACCGCTGAAAAATTGGGGCCGGTGGGACAGGGCCTGTCTATTGAAGCGCGCGCCGCGGTGTTGCTGGTGGTCAAGCCTCGCTGATCCAATTGCTGCTTCAGCTGGGGGCTTTGACCAGTTTCATGTGGGCAGCCAGGCCACCTGTGCTGCTGTTGGCCAGAGCGAACCGCCCTCCCATGCGGGCTATGGCCCTGTCTACAATGGCCAGCCCTAGGCCGGTGCCGGTGGCGGAGCTGCGGGACACATCGCCTCGGAAAAAAGGTTGTGTCAACTGCTCCAGAATCTCCGGTGCGACGCCCTGACCATGGTCGCGCAGCTTGACGAGCACGCTATCGTCTTTGGCTTTGGCCGCAATCTCAATTTTCACGATGCCAGTTTCAGGATTTTTGCCGTAACGCTGCGCGTTTTCCAGCAGGTTGGAAAACACGCGCTGCAACTCAACGGCATCGCCCAGCACGGTCGTATTCGTAGGTATGTTGGTGGTGATTCGCACGTGGGGGTCTGATCCCAAGGCGAACACCGCTGCATTCACCACTTGGCTCAGACTGACCTTTTGAGGCTGCTGGTGACCTGGGCGCGCATAGTCCAGAAATTTGTCAATGATGGCGTTGACCTGTTCAATGTCGGCCGCCATGTGTTCTCGTGCTTGCGGGTCGCTCACACTCAGTTCTGTTTCCAGCCGCAAGCGTGCTAGGGGTGTGCGCAGATCGTGTGAAATACCTGCAAGCATCAGGCCGCGGTCCTGCTCGATTTTGTTCAAGCGTTGGGCCATGCGGTTGAAGCCGATGTTCACCTCGCGTATTTCGCTTGTGGCCACAGCCTCGTTGAGCTGGCTGGCGCTGAAGTCGCCTTCGCGCACGCGGCTAGCGGCAAAGGACAGTTTTTTCAGTGGGTTGTTGAGCAGCCGCGCGATCAGGGCCGCGCCTGCGAGCGAAAGAAGCGCTGCCGTTCCAAGCCAGATCAGCCAAGTGGTACCGGCGACCGGACCAATGCGCGAGGGATCGGTCTGTAGCCAATATGGATCGCCGTCGATCGAAAAACCAATCCACAAGCCCACAACACCATTCACCTCACGTGCCACCACCGTATCGCTGCCCAACCGAAGCTGCAGCCGTTCGCTCACATTGCGGTTCAATGAGTCCAAGTTGTTCAGACGGTAGGCATCACCGGGCTCCCGGGGTGCGATACGCAAGTCTTCTACGTCGGCCAAAGTTTTGATAAGAGAGACCCGGGCAATCGAGTCGGAATGCACCAGTGCGGCACGGCTCAGGTTGACCAGCGAGGCCAATTGCTGAGCACTTTGTAGCGCCCGCGGCTCGTACTCCAGCGCTCGAAACGTCTGAAGCCAAGCAACAACGCAGCCGACCAGCAGCAACGCCAGAAAGAAAAAAGTTCGCCAGAAAAGGCTTAGGCCCCGCTGTGGTCGAATCTCCAGAGGCGCCGGGGCCGTTTCCAGCGCCATTGGTTGGGTTTCAAAGGGAATGCGTGATTCGTCGGACATCGGGTGTTTCTCAGGGCTTTCGCAACCATTTTTCAGCGATTTCCCCGTTTATCTTCATGTATTACCATCCGGCACAAACACATAGCCCACGCCCCATACCGTTTGCAGGTAGCGCGGTGTGGTCGCGTCTTCTTCAATCAGTTTGCGCAGGCGAGACACCTGTACGTCCAGGCTGCGGTCAAACGGTTCAAATTCACGTCCTCGCGCCAACTGGGCCAGCTTCTCACGCGAAAGCGGCTGACGTGGGTGGCGCACCAAGGCTTTGAGCATGGCAAACTCACCCGTGGTCAGCGGCAAGTCTGTGCTGTCTTTTCGCAAAATCCGCAGACCCAGGTCAAATTCAAACGGGCCAAATTTCACGATTTCCTGGTCTTGCGATGGAGCCCCAGGCACTTCGGTGGGTGGGCGGCGACGCAGAACTGCGTGAATACGGGCCAACAACTCGCGTGGGTTGAAGGGCTTACCCAGGTAGTCATCTGCGCCCACCTCCAGGCCCACGATGCGGTCCACATCCTCACTTTTGGCGGTCAACATAATGATGGGCGTACGGTCACCGTTGGCTCGCAAACGTCGGCAAATGGACAGACCGTCTTCGCCAGGCATCATCAGGTCCAGAACGATCAGGTCAACTGTATCGCGCTGCAGCACCCGGTTCAGTGCCTTGCCATCTTCAGCCAGCATCACCTCAAAATTCTCTTGCACCAGGTATCGACGCAGCAGGTCTCTGATACGGACGTCGTCATCGACAACCAGAATCTTGTTGATGCGGGTATGGGTTTGTGACATAGCAACCACTCTTAAAATGTAACAAATGCGATTGTGGCAGCGCCAAGTGGTTGTCAACAAACGTTTTTTATTTTTCTAACATGCTGTTACAGATGTTGCTGCCGGGGTTGTGCATCTTCACACAGTGCACACAACACAATGCGTTAATGCAACAACACGAGCAGACCATGAAGATAAATAAGACGGCCACTATTCTTTATTTGATGCTGGGTCCGGCCGTTGCCACAAGCGCAGACCTCCACAAATTGCGCGAACCCTTGGACGCATCAGCGGTGGCGGCCCCCGCAGTCATTGTCGATGGTGAGCGCCTAAACCCTCAGCCGCTGCGCGAGGTGCTGCGTCAACCCGTTGACCGTGTGGATGGTGCTCTGAAGCCGTACCAGCTTTCTCCGGAGGAGCGCCAACGCATGCGCGAGCAACTCCGAAGCCAATCTGTTCAATCCAACCCCAAAAAATAATCTAAACCTATGACACTCCGCCTCAATACGCTGTCTTTTGCCCAACGATCGGTTTTTGCCTTGGCCTTGTTGGGCCCAGCCGCTGCGGCTCATGCGCAACCTACACCACCGCCGACCAACGTGGTGCAGTTGTCTGCCAGTGGTTTCAAAGAGGTTCAGCAGGACTGGTTGTCCATGAGCCTGAACACAACCAAAGAAGGTCCCGACGCCGTGACCGTTCAAAACCAGTTGAAAGTTGCGCTGGATGCAGCGCTGGCGGTGGCCAAGACCTCCGCGCTGCCACAGCAACTCAATGTGCGCACCGGTCAGTTCAGCCTGTATCCCCGATACAGCAGCAACGGCAAGATCAACGGTTGGCAGGGGAGCACCGAGCTGGTTCTGGAGGGGCGGGACTTCGCCCGAATCAGTGCCACCGCTGGCAAGATCCAGACCTTGACCATGGGCAACGTTGGTTTTAGCCTGTCTCGTGAAGCCCAGTTGGCGCTGGAGTCCGACGTGCAGGCCATGGCCATGGAGCGCTTCAAGCTGCGTGCCAGCGAAATTGCAAAAGGGTTTGGATTCGGTGCGTATTCGCTGCGCGAAATTTCCGTGAGCTCTGCCGATCAAGGCGGTGGTTACGTGCGGCCTCGGGTGATGGCCATGGAAGCCAAGGCGGCCATGTCGGACGCACCCATCGCGGTGGAGGCCGGTAAAAGTACGGTGAATGTGACCATTTCAGGAACCATTCAGTTGCGCTGAACCAGTCTGGGTGCAACGGCCCGACGGAAAAGTAAAAAGCCCGCTGAGCGGGCATTTTGTTATACGTGCGGGCCTGCTTATTGCGCAACCCAACCGCCGTCCATGTTCCAGGCCACTCCGCGCACATTGGCGCCGGCGGGCGAGCAAAAGAACACCGCCAGTTCGCCTAACTCCTCTGGCGTGGTGAATTGCATAGAAGGCTCTTTTTCCCCCAGCAACAGGTTCTTGGCTTCGTCGATTGACAACCCCAGCGCGGCTGCTTTGGCGTCCACCTGTTTTTGCACCAGCGGCGTCAGCACCCAGCCGGGGCAAATCGCGTTGCAGGTCACGCCCGTGGTGGCGTTTTCCAGCGCGGTGACCTTGGTCAATCCCACCACGCCATGCTTGGCGGCTACGTAGGCAGACTTTTCAGCCGAACCCACCAAACCATGCACCGAGGCGACGTTGATGATGCGGCCCCAATTGGCCGATTGCATGGCGGGAAGCGCAAGGCGTGTGGCGTGAAAGGCGCTGGTGAGGTTGATGGCGATGATGGCATCCCAACGGGCCACTGGGAAGTCTTCAATGCGAGCAACATGCTGAATGCCCGCGTTGTTCACCAGAATATCGACCCGACCGAATTCGGCGGCAGCGAAGGCCATCATGGCCTCAATCTCGTCGGGTCTGCTCATGTCTGCGCCGTGGTAAGCCACTTTGGCGCCCAAGGCTGCAATCTCGGCTTTGGGGCCTTCCACGTCCCCAAAACCATTCAGAACAATGTTGGCGCCTTGGCGTGCCAGCGCCTTGGCAATACCCAGTCCGATACCGCTGGTAGAGCCGGTGACGAGGGCCGTTTTGTTTGCAAGCATGGCGAGAGCTCCAGTTCAATTACGATAGGTTGAAAGACATTCAAAGCATTATCACGGAGCCCGGGGAAGGATCGATCCATGCAGCAGCCTCTATGCCACCATCTTGCCGTAAGCGGACCCACCGCACACCACGGCGGCCAACGTCGAATAGCCTACTGGGAATGGCCCGCACAACCTGGTGCAGTCGGTCGCCGGGTGGTTGTTTGTGTACACGGTCTCTCGCGACAAGGTCGTGATTTTGACGCGTTGGCCCAAGTCCTTCGGTCGCAGGCCCGTGTGCTGGCCGTGGACGTGGCTGGCCGGGGCGAAAGTGACTGGTTGGCTGACCCCGCCGCCTACCATGTTGGGACCTATGCCGCCGATCTCGCCGCGCTGGTTCTCAAGGTCCGTGCCGACCGACCGGATGCAATGATTGATTGGGTCGGCACCAGCATGGGCGGGCTCATTGGGATGGCCTTGGCGGCACAACCCGCCCTTGGCCTGCGCCGCTTGGTGCTGAACGATGTGGGCCCCGTGATCCAGTGGGAAGCTCTGCAACGCATTGGTTCGTACCTCGGGCTAGCCCCCTCGTTCGCCAGCGAGCGAGACGCAGTAGATTACCTTGCCTCCATTTCCTCGGGTTTTGGTCCGCACACGCCCGAACAATGGCTTGCGTTGTCGCGGCCTATGCTTCGTGTGCGTGATGGGCGCTGGTGCTTGCACTACGACCCTGCTATTGCCGTTCCTTTCAGGACCCTGATCGACATGGCCGACGAAGCCACTGCCCGCAAAATCGTGCGTGAAGGTGAGGCGGCCTTGTGGGCGCTTTTTGACGCCATCACCGCACCCGTACTGCTGTTGCGTGGTGCGGAATCCGATCTGCTCACCCGCGACACCGCCACCCAGATGGCCGGTCGGGGGCCGCGCGCCCATTGCATCGAATTTGCACATGTGGGTCACGCTCCAACCCTGGTCGCCGCAGACCAGATCGCCGCCGTTCAAGCATTTTTGGAAGCACCCTGACCGGGTGTCTTGTCACTGTCCATGAAGCTCTCTTCTGCCTCTGCACCGGACACGGTGCCTGCCCCTACAGCGCCATCGGGTCAACCAACGATGCCATCTGCTATTGTGGCCGCCACCTCTGACAGCTTGCCGCACCAAGCGCAAGCGCTTGCTCGCGCTCGCGCTTTTGCCGAGCCCTTGCTGTCCTCTGAGCAGCTTGACACGGGGGAAAATATTTTGGCTCATGCCGACGCTGTGGCTGCCATCTTGAACGATATTGGCGGCTCTGAAGCCATGCAGGCCGCAGCCTATCTGGTTTACGCCTGCCAGCATTTGAACCGGCCCCACGACGTGATTGCCAAAGCCTTTGGTGACAATTTCGCCGCGCTCGCCGTGGAGACCACCAAGCTGTTGCAGTTGCAGCGACAGGCACGGATAAAAACGGCACAAGTACTGGCCAAGAAGGAGGAAGAGCGCCAGTCTGCACAAGACCAAGCCTTGCCCTTGTTGTCTCCCGGCAAAATCCCCGTGTCTGAATTGGCGGCCAACCAGACTGAGAATGTTCGCAAGATGCTGCTCGCATTTTCGCGGGACATGCGCGTTGTCATGCTGCGTTTGGCTTCCCGCTTGCAAACGCTGCGTTACTTTGCGGCCAGCAAGGGCGATCCGGGGCATGCCATGGCCAGCGAATCCTTGCACGTGTTTGCGCCGTTGGCCAACCGTCTCGGTATTTGGCAGATCAAGTGGGAAATGGAAGATTTGGCTTTCCGTTTTCTAGAGCCTCAGACTTACAAGCAAGTGGCACGCTTTCTGGATGAAAAGCGGGCCGAACGCGAAACGCATGTGGAGCAGGTGCGGCTGCAGCTTGAGCAGGACTTGCTGCGCCAGGGAGTCCAAGCCTCGGTTCAGGGCCGACCCAAACACATTTACAGCATCGTGAAAAAGATGCGTGGCAAGTCGCTCGATTTCGACAAGGTTTTTGACATCCGCGCTTTGCGGGTGGTGGTTCCACACAGGGATGACTGCTACGCGGTGCTTGCATGGGTTCACGCCCAGTTCACGCCTGTCACAGCAGAGTTTGATGATTACATTGCCAAACCCAAACCCAACGGTTACCAGTCGCTGCACACCGTGGTGCGTGATCAGCAGGGAAGGGCGTTTGAGATCCAGATCCGTACCCAGACCATGCACGACCATGCTGAGCACGGCGTGGCTGCACATTGGGCCTACAAAGAGGCCGGCGCCAAGGGCTACGCTGGCGTGTCCGCCAGCTCTGAATACGATGCAAAAATTGCTGTGCTGCGCCAGTTGCTGGCCTGGGAGCGTGATTTGAGCGGCACCGGGCAGGGCTTGTTTGACGACCGTATTTATGTGCTTACCCCCGATGCAGCCATCGTGGAACTGCCCCAAGGCGCCACGGCGGTCGATTTTGCATACACCGTACACACCAGCCTAGGGCACCGGTGCCGAGGTGCCCGAGTGGATGGCAACATGGTGTCTCTGAATACACCACTGCAAAACGGACAAACGGTTGAAATCAACGCTGCCAAAGAGGGTGGTCCTTCACGCGACTGGCTCAATGCCGACCTGGGCTACCTCGTCAGCCACCGGGCCAAAAGCAAGGTGCGCGCATGGTTCAACGCACAGGCAATGGAAGAAACCGTCGCACGAGGGCGCGAAGCGGTAGAGAAACTGCTCCAGCGAGAAGGCAAG
The DNA here is from genome assembly GCA_030684755.1 of Hydrogenophaga sp. GTDB lineage: Bacteria > Pseudomonadota > Gammaproteobacteria > Burkholderiales > Burkholderiaceae_C > Hydrogenophaga. The sequence continues at coordinate 28 of JAUXXN010000265.1, read as the reverse complement.
ACCGCGTTCAAGTTGGACGATCTCGCTG
>JAUXXN010000262.1 GCA_030684755.1 Hydrogenophaga sp. | reverse complement strand
GCCCACGGTGCTGGAGAGGCCTTGACACACCATGCCCAGCGAATCACCCACCAAGATGCATTCCACGCCAGCGGCGTCGGCCACCGCCGCAAAGGTGGCGTCGTAGGCGGTGAGCATGGTGATTTTTTCGCCACGCTCGCGCATTTCCATCAGCCGGGGCAGGCTGACCGGTTTGCGCTGCGGCAGTGGTGAAGCGGCCGGCAAGGTGCCATAAGGCGTGGCCATGGGAGCGCTGGCTTGGGGGGTGCTCATGTCGGTGTCTCTCGGGTTGGTGGCATGGCGTTCAGAATGGGGGCACTATATTCGATCCCGTTATGCTTGCGGCCCATGAAACACCTGTCTGAATTTACTCCCTCCGATCTGGCCGCACTGGCCAGCGCCGATGTGGCCCGTGCACTGGCCGAAGACGTGGGCGCCGGTGACCTCACCGCAGCCTTGATCGATCCGACCCGGCGCGCCCGGGCGCGCATTTTGGCGCGCGAAGACGCCGTGATTTGCGGCACCCCCTGGGTGCAAGCCGCCGTGCTGGCGCTCGACCCGCAGGCGCAGCTCACCTGGCATGTTGCTGAGGGTCAGCGTTGCAGCGCCAACCAAGTGGTGCTGGAAATCGACGGTCTGGCCCAGCCGCTGCTGAGCACCGAGCGCACCGCGCTGAACTTTTTGCAACTGCTCTCAGCGGTGGCCACCAAAACCGCCACCTACGTGGCCACCGTGGCCGGTACCCGGGCGCACATTGTGGACACCCGCAAAACCCTGCCCGGCCTGCGGTTGGCGCAAAAATACGCCGTCACCACCGGCGGCGGCGTGAACCACCGCATTGGCCTGTACGACGCCGTGCTGATCAAAGAAAACCACATCGCCGCCGCCGGTGGCGTGGCCGCCGTGTTGCAGCGCGTGAAAGACACCGCGCCCCAAGCCCGGTTTGTCGAGATTGAGGTGGAGACGCTGGCGCAACTGGACGAAGCCTTGGCCTGCGGCGCCACCATGTTGCTGCTGGACAACATGGACATTCCCACCCTGCAAGAAGCGGTGCGCCGCAACGCCGGGCGCGCCGTGCTCGAAATTTCGGGCGGCGTGAACTTGCAAACCGTGCGCGCTCTTGCGGAAACCGGGGTGGACCGCATCTCTATTGGCGCCCTGACCAAAGATGTGAAGGCGGTTGACTTTTCCATGCGGATGGACTGAACCAACCCCGACGCGCCCTGGAATTTTTTGCGCTGCACCCGTGGCGCTGACTGGAATCCCTGACATGACCGACACGACCCTCATCGACGTTGAATACGAACAACCCGCTTGCCCCACGCAACACGCCTGGGCGCGTGTGCCGGTGGAGCCCAGCCCGCAGCAGCGCGCCGAGTTGAAAGAGCGCATCAAGCGGCTGCTGCAAGCGCGCAACGCGGTCATGGTGTCGCACTACTACGTGCACCCCGACCTGCAAGATTTGGCCGCGGAAACCGGCGGCATCGTCAGCGATTCGTTGGAAATGGCCCGCTTTGGACGTGACCACGCCGCGCAAACCCTGGTGGTGTCCGGCGTGCGCTTCATGGGCGAAACCGCCAAGATTTTGAGCCCTGAGAAAACCGTGCTCATGCCCGACCTGGATGCCAACTGCTCGCTGGATCTGGGTTGCCCCAGCGACAGCTTCAGCGCGTTTTGCGACGCCCACCCCGAGCGCACTGTGGTGGTCTACGCCAACACAAGCGCGGCGGTGAAAGCCCGAGCCGACTGGCTCGTCACCAGCAGCTGCGCGCTGGACATCGTGCGCGCCCTGAAAGACAAAGGCCACAAAATTCTGTGGGCGCCCGACAAACACCTGGGCGGCTACATCCAGCGCGAAACCGGCGCCGACATGCTGATGTGGAACGGCGCTTGCATCGTGCACGACGAGTTCAAAGCTTTTGAGCTGCAAGCCCTGAAGCAGCAACACCCGCTGGCCAAGGTGCTTGTGCACCCCGAAAGTCCCGCCGACGTGGTGGCACTGGCCGATGCCGTGGGCTCCACCTCGGCCATCTTGCACGCCGCGCGCACGCTGGACGCGCCCGAATTCATTGTGGCCACCGACAACGGCATGATGCACATGCTGCGCCAGCAAAACCCCGGCAAAGTGTTCATCGAAGCGCCCACCGCCGGCAACAGCGCCACCTGCAAAAGCTGCGCCCACTGCCCCTGGATGGCCATGAACGGCTTGGCCGGTGTGGCCCGTGTGCTGGAACACGGTTTGAATGAAATCCACGTCAATCCGGCGTTGATTCCCCGCGCCCGCCTGCCCATCGACCGCATGCTGGCCTTCACCGCCGCCCACAAGGCCGGGCAAGATGCCGGGGCGTTGGTGCCGAACATTGGGGCGGCTTGAAAGGGCGCGACGCGTCCACCCCAGGATGCGGTGGAACCGGCTCCGCCGGGCCACTCGCATCGCCCCCTGGGTGGTGACGCGCGCAGCGCGGCGCGGGGGGATTCCTATCTGGCCGGTGGCGTCAAAATCGTCGGCTTGGCTTCGGGCAGCAAATCGGGGTAGTCGCGGCTGAAGTGCAGGCCCCGGCTTTCGCGGCGCATCAGGGCGCTCATCACAATCAGGTCGGCCACTTGCACCAAATTGCGCAATTCCAGCAGGTCGCGGGTGACGTGGAATTGTGAATAAAACTCGTGGATTTCGCGTTGCAGCAGGGTGATGCGGTGGGCGGCGCGTTCCAGGCGTTTGTTGGTGCGCACAATGCCCACGTAATCCCACATAAAGCGGCGCAGCTCGTCCCAGTTGTGGGAAATCACCACCTGCTCGTCGGCGT
>JAUXXN010000226.1 GCA_030684755.1 Hydrogenophaga sp. | reverse complement strand
AACACACTGTTGGCCGAGCGCAGCACCTCCGCCGGGCCGGCCCAGTCCAGCGTCAGGCTGTGCGGCAGCAGCACAAACAGCACGCGGATGGCGGGCGGCGGGTGGCTGATCAGGCTGGTGGTTGATGGGGGGCTTGCTGCGTCCATGTGTATTCCATTTGCGGGGCGGTGCGCTCGGCCAGGGTCTGGCCATCCAGCCCCAGTACACGTAGCGGGCCATCGGCCAGCGTGGCCACCAGGCGCAGGCTCATGTCCATGCCCGCGCTGATGCCCGCCGACGTGACGATGCGTGCCGCCCGATTGTGGTCTGCCGCCGCGCCGGCTTCTGCTGCGGCCACCCCGCCAGCCTCCATCCAGCGCACGCCGCCCTGCACCCGCAGCCTGGGAAACTGCTGCTGCAAATCGGCCAGGTCTTCCCAGTGGGTGGTGACGGGCTCATCCGTCAGCACCCCCGCCGCCGCCAGAATGAACGCGCCCGTGCATACCGAAGCCGTCACGCGGCTGGCTGCGTGCATGCGCTGCACCCAGGCCAGCGTGTCGGGGCAGACCATCGCCCGGTTGATCACGCCGCCCGGCACCAGCAGCAGGTCGGCAGCCAGCGGCGCGGCAAAGTCCGCATCGGGCAGCACCCGCAAACCGGCCCGCGCACGCACCGGGGCCAGCGTGCGGGCCACACACGTCACATCAAAAAGCCGCTTTGCGCCTGTGGTGGCAGAACCTGCTGCTGCGTTGTGTGCCGCAGCCATGCGCGCAAACATCCGGCTGGCGGTGGTGAACACCTCAAAAGGCCCGGCAAAGTCCAGCGCCTCCATGTCGTCAAACGCCAGCAGGGCGATGGTGAACACGGGCGCGGGTTCGGTCGAAGCGGACGCGGTGGGTGTTGGGCTCACGGTGGCTGTTGTCGTGCTCATGCCGCTGCTCCAGCGCCTTCTTCTGCACGAGCCAGCGCCTGCGCCACCGTGCACACGCAAGCAAACCGGTCTTGCAGCACCGTGGCTGTGCGCATGGCAATGTCGGCAGCTGGAAGCACTTGGCCGTCGGGCTGCACCATGTCAAACGTGTGCGTGGCCTCCAGCACAAAGTCCACCTGCCAGCCCAGGTCAGACGCATGGCGGGTGGTGGTTTCGCAGCACTGCTCGGTGCGGATGCCGCTGACCAGCAGCCGCCCAATGCCCTGCTGCGTGAGCCACACATCCAGCCCCGTGCCCACCAGCGCACTGTGCCGGTGCTTGATGAAAGTGGCCGCCGCCTCAAACCCCAGCAGCCCATCCAGCGCCCGCACATGGCCCGAAGCCAGCGCAAATGGGTTGCCCTCCACCTCGGGGCCATCGCTGTGCAGCACCTGCACCAAAGGCACACCCGCCGCCACACACCCGGCAATCAGCGCGTTCTGCGCCGCCAGGTAGGCCGGCAAGGCAGCTTCAGAAAAATAAGGCTGGTGCCGGAAAGACGCCTGCACATCAATCACCAACAGACAAGACTTCATGACCACACTCCTGATAAAGAAGCCTTGATTCTTCTCGCATCAACCGCCGCTGACCGGCGCGGAAACGGACAGGAAACGATCAGATGGGGACATGGGGTGGCGGGAGTGAGCGGCAGCAATTTGCTCGGATACCGGTTTGCCTGTGTCATGGCTTAAACAAAGGTGGACACGTAGCGCCCCCTTCCTCCGATTCAAGACTGCGCCTGCACTACCCCTACCGCGATGCGTTGTAATCGATCGCCTTCGGTACGCGCCTCCGCCAGTAGCTGATTCCAACCGTCCGGAGGATGGCCGCTTTCCAGCATTTTGCGGAACACCCGGTAGGCGTCGTCACCACTTTCGTAGGCTCGTTTGGTGTCTTCGTCGTTGACCCAGGCGAGCACGATCACCTTGCTTGGCGCGTGGTAACGAAAGAACAGCCGGTATTGCTGAAAGAACTTGGCGCGAAACCAGTGCTTGTGGTCGTCGCCCAGCGTGTTGCCTTGTCGGTATTCGGCCCGCGACGGATCTTGCGGAATCACCTCAAACGCCAGCTTGGCAATGGCTGCCAGTCGGTTGGGGGCATTTTTCTTGGTGAATCCGACCGGGTCTTTCTGTTTAAGCCCTTCGACCTGCCGCGTGATGGCTTCAAGCTGGGTCAGGAACAGCGGATGGGCGAATACGGTCCAGCCATTGACCACCAGCGCAACGGGTGGACGCTCGCTCATTCATCGTCTGCCGAGAGGGCGACATCGAGATCGACTTCGACACCACGGGTCAGCACCCGCAGGCGCTGGACGAAGCCAGCATCGATGGACTGTAGTCGCTCAGGATGGTTGGCCATGTCGCGGGACAGAAAGTCCAAGAACTGCCCCAGGACCGGATCGTCCTCCTCCGCAGTTTCCACGCGGGAGAGCACGACCTCACCATCCGGACGGATCGTGTAATGAATCTTGTCCCGTTTACACAGTTTCAGAGCGCGGCGCACTGTTTCCGGTACCGTGGTCTGGTAGCGGTCGGTCAGGGTGGACTCAACTTCAAGGGTGACTGCCATGGCTTGCTCCGATCACAGGGTTGCACCGTGTATATGGTAATGCGTTTGCATTGCCGTTGTCAGTGCTGCTGCGTAACCACGCGAGGCTGTCAGCTTGTGACCATATTTTTGTTGTTGGACAGCCATCACCCACGCCAGCAGGCCGCATTCGGCCAGTATCCCAAGGCACCTATTTTGGTCGGAGGTGAACAGGTTGGCATCAACGTGCTGTTCATCATCGAAACTTGCGCGAAGCTCAGTTACACCCGGCCCGAGGTAGTGGCGTTCATGCACGGGCTGGCCGATGCCGAGCGGCTGTTGTCTGCCTGGCTGGTGGCGGGCGATTTTTTATAAGCGCACGGCTTAAGCATCGCCCACGGTCAGTGAGCGGTGGGGTGATCTTTCAGGTACTGACGCAGGGCAGCGTTTATGCGGGTCTGCCAGCCTTTGCCGGTGGACTTGAACGCTTCGAGCAAATCAGCGTCTAGGCGAATCGCGGTGAATACCTTGGTTTCGTCGGCCTTGGGGCGACCGCGTGGGCGCTGGGCAACCAGCGCGGCATACATGTCCGGTGGCAGCACCTCGCTCGCGGGCTTGGCTTTGGCAAACCACGCCGCGTCCAACTCGCGGCTGTCCGGGTCAGCCGCCATGCCAGCGTTGATGGCTGCATCCTCCTCATGGGTAGGGCTGATGTGCCCGACTTTAAGTTTCGGCATATCGCTTTTCCTCTCGCTTGTTGGCCTTGCGCAGACTGATGACGCGAACCGCATCACTGCGATGGCAGAAGATCATCACGTGCAAACGCTCACCGATGTAGCCAGTGGCCTCGAATCGAGGTTCGGCATACTGCTTGCGCGTGTCCTGAAGAACCACGGCGGTTTCCCATTCAAAAGTGTCGGCATTTGCCAGGGACAAGCCGTGCTTGTCGAGGTTGCTTTCATCTTTGATCGGATCAAATTCGAAGTTCATTCGAATTAATGTATAAACAATAAATCACTGTGTCAAGGATGCCATCGCGCAAGCAGCTGTGCTCATCAGCACCGATAGGCACATCGGGGAGCCCCCGTCCCAGCCTTCCCCCCGCTGGGGGAGGGTTGGGGTGGGGGCACGCCCGCCAAGGCATCAAGCCGCGCGGCGCGCCAGCACCTCAAACGCGGGCAGCGTCTTGCCTTCCAGCACTTCCAGAAACGCGCCCCCGCCGGTGGAGATGTAGCCCACGTCTTGCTCGATGCCGTATTTGGCAATCGCGGCCAGCGTGTCGCCACCACCAGCAATGCTGAACGCGCTGCTATCGGCAATGGCTTGCGCGATGACTTTGGTGCCGTTCTCGAACGCGGCGAACTCGAACACGCCCACTGGGCCGTTCCAGACGATGGTGCCGGCTTGCTTCAGTTGCTCGGCCAGCAGCTCAGCGGTCTCTGGCCAATGTCCAGAATCAGGTCGTCGTCGGCCACTTCCGATGCGGCTTTCACCGTGGCCACGGCGTCGGGGCTGAAGGTCTTGGCGGTCACCACGTCGGTGGGAATGGG
>JAUXXN010000204.1 GCA_030684755.1 Hydrogenophaga sp. | reverse complement strand
CTCATGCTGCACATGGCCGAGCACCACCCGAAGCTGCAGTTGCAAATCTCGCGCGGCAACACGGCGGTGCTGATTGATGCCCTGCGCGAACAGCTGCTGGATGCGGCCGTGGTCGATGTGCGCTCGGTGCGGCCCTCGGCGGACCTGCAGTTCGCCCAGGCGTTCGAGCTGCCCGCAGGCTTTCTGGTGCGCCCCGACCACCCGCTCACCCTGCTGGGCCGCGCCGTCACCCTGGACGAGGTGCGGGCCTACCCGGTGGCTTCCACGCCGCTGAGCGACGAGGTGGCGCGCGTGATGATCGGGCGCTACGGCCCGCAGGCCAACCCCGACGATTTGGTCACCCTGCGCTGCGACGAAACCCAGAGCATCGTCGAGGTGGCGCGTCGCAGCCTGGCCATTGTGCTGACGGCTGAGGCCGCAGCACCCGGGCTGGTGCCGCTGGACATGAGCCCGCCCCTGAACGCCACAGCGCGTTTCGGCCTGGTCACGCTGGCGCAGCGCCAGGAGGCGCCGGCCCTGCGGCTGTTGCGTGAGCAGCTGCCGGTGTGGATCGACGGGTTTCAGCGCATGGCTACCGCGCCATGAAAAAGGGCGCCATCGGCGCCCTTTGTCGTTCAGTGTGGCTTCAAGCCAGTTCGCTGATCGGCACGCAGCTGCAAAACAGGTTGCGATCGCCGTACACGTTGTCCACCCGGCCCACCGACGGCCAGAACTTGGTGTTGACGGCTCGGCCCGAGGCCGCCGCTGCCGTTTCCCGCGGGTAGGGGTGGGTCCACTCGCTCTTGAGCAGGCTGGCGGCGGTGTGTGGCGCGTTCTTCAGCGGGTTGTCGCCTTGCGGCCAAGCGCCGTTTTCGATCAGGCGAATCTCTTCCCGGATGGCGATCATCGCGTCGATGAAGCGGTCCAGCTCTTCCAGCGTTTCGCTTTCGGTGGGCTCCACCATCAGCGTGTTGACCACCGGGAAGCTCAGCGTGGGCGCGTGGAAGCCGTAGTCCATCAGGCGCTTGGCCACGTCCTCGGCCATCACGCCGCTGGTTTCCTTGAAGTGGCGCAGGTCCAGAATGCACTCGTGCGCCACATGGCCGTTGTCGCTGGCGTACAGCGTGGGGTAGTGGTCGGCCAGGCGCTTGCTGATGTAGTTGGCCGCCAGAATGGCTGCTTCGGTGGCGTGCTTCAGCCCGTCAGCTCCCATCATGCGGATGTACATCCAGCTGATGGGCAATACCGCTGCATTGCCCAAAGGTGCAGCACTGACAGCACCCACGCCGCCCTTGACGCCACCGGTGACATGACCCGGCAGAAACGGCACGAGGTCTTCCACCACGCACACGGGGCCCACGCCCGGGCCGCCGCCGCCGTGCGGAATGCAGAAAGTCTTGTGCAGGTTCAGGTGGCTCACGTCGCCGCCGAACTCGCCCGGCGCTGCTACGCCCACCAGCGCGTTCATGTTGGCGCCGTCCACATACACCCGCCCGCCGTGCTGGTGCACCAGGGCACACAGCTCTTTCACGGTGGTCTCGAACACGCCGTGGGTGCTGGGGTAGGTGATCATCACCGCCGCCAGGTGGCTGCTGTGCTGCTCGCACTTGGCTTTCAGGTCGGCCATGTCCACGTTGCCGTTTTCGTCGCACTTGGTCACCACCACCGTCATGCCCACCATCTGCGCGCTGGCCGGGTTGGTGCCGTGGGCGCTGCTGGGAATCAGGCAGATGTTGCGGTGGCTCTCGTCGCGCGAGGCGTGGTAGGCCTGGATCACCAGCAGACCGGCGTATTCGCCTTGGCTACCGGCGTTGGGCTGCAGGCTGATGCCTTTGTAGCCCGTGGCCTGGCACAGCCAGGCGCGCAGCTGTTCGTCCAGCAATTGGTAGCCCTGCTGCTGGCTTGCTGGGGCAAACGGGTGCACGTGGGCGAACTCGGGCCAGGTGATCGGAATCATCTCGCTGGTGGCGTTGAGCTTCATGGTGCAACTGCCCAGCGGGATCATGCTGCGGTCCAGCGCCAGGTCTTTGTCTGACAAAGCGCGGATGTAGCGCAGCATGCCGGTCTCGCTGTGGTGGCTGTTGAACACCGGGTGGGTCATGAAGTCGCTGGTGCGGCGCAGCTCGGCCGGAATCAGCGGCTCAATGCCTTTCTCGAACGCTTCGAAGCTGGGCAGGGCCTGGCCTTCGGCGGCGAACACGCGCCACAGCGCGGCAATGTCTTCGCGGGTGGTGGTCTCGTCCAGCGAAATCGTGATGCTCTGGTCGCAGGCCTGGCGCAGATTCATGCCGGCGTCGCGGGCGCGCTGCATCAGGGAAGCGGTGGCGTCTTTGGCCAGCAGCCAGATGGTGTCAAACGCCGTTTCCTTGCGCAGCGTGTAGCCCATGCCCTGCAGGCCGCGGGCCAGCACGGCGGTGTAGGCGGCCACGCGCTGGGCGATGCGCTTCAAGCCCTGCGGGCCGTGGTACACGGCGTACATGCTGGCCACTACGGCTGGCAGCACCTGCGCGGTGCAGATGTTGGACGTGGCCTTTTCTCGGCGAATGTGTTGTTCGCGCGTTTGCAGCGCCAGGCGGTAAGCCGGGTTGCCATGCACGTCCACGCTCACGCCCACCAGGCGGCCGGGCAGCGAGCGCTTGTATTCTTCGCGGCAGGCCATGTAGGCGGCGTGCGGGCCGCCGGCGCCCATGGGCATCCCGAAACGCTGGGTGGTGCCCACCACAATGTCAGCACCCATCTCGCCGGGGGCTTTCAGCAGCGTCAGGGCCAGCAGGTCGGCCGCCACAATGAAGGCGGCAGATTGTGCGTGGCTCCGGGCGGCGTAGGTGGTGAGGTCTTCCACCAGACCGGTGCTGTTGGGGTACTGCGCCAGCGCGGCGAAATGCTCGCCGTTCAACGCGGCGGCCCAGGCATCCGCGCTGGGCGGCACCAGCACTTCAATGCCCAGCGGCTTGGCGCGCGTCTGGATCACTTCAATGGTCTGTGGGTGGCAAGCGCGCGACACCACAAACACTTTGCTTTTGCTCTTGACGGTGCGCATGGCCAGCGTCATGGCTTCGGCCGCGGCGGTGGCCTCGTCCAGCATGGACGCGTTGGCAATCGCCATGCCGGTGAGGTCGGTCACCATGGTCTGGAAGTTCACGAGGGCTTCCATGCGGCCCTGCGAAATCTCGGCCTGGTAGGGCGTGTAAGCCGTGTACCAGGCGGGGTTTTCCAGGATGTTGCGCAGGATCACGCCCGGCGTGTGCGTGCCGTAATAGCCCTGCCCGATGAAGCTTTTGAGCAACTGGTTTTGCTGCGCCAGGCTTTTCAGCTCGGCCAGCGCGGCGGCTTCGGTCACGGCGGGCGGCAGGTCCATGCCCACGCTGCGCGCGATGCTGCGCGGCACGATGGAGTCGATCAGCGCGCGGCGCGAAGCCTCGCCAATGACCGAGAGCATGAGCGTTTCA